>RFHZ01000426.1 GCA_003696125.1 Nitrospinota bacterium | reverse complement strand
CCATGGCCTTTTCCCCGTGCATCACCGCATGACCCATCGCAGACATGTATCAGTTTCTGGGCACCCTCCTCCTCTTTTCCCTCTCTCCTGCCTCAGACGCCTCTTTACCATCAAGGGGGAGCGGAAAAAGGAAAAGGTTTGAAATCCTCTCCTGGAGAGGAAGGGCGGAAAGGGGATCCCCTTCTCTGGCCAGAACTTTCCCCGATCAGATGGTACCCGGGAAGCAGAGACTGTTTTGGCATGAAAATCGCATCTCATAGAGGGGAAGAAGGGGAGGCGTGTAGGCAGCCGAGAGGATGTGCCGGCAAAACCTTATGGACCGGTAAGGAGGACATGGATGGCTCCAGTGGAAGCAAAGGTCACCTCTTTAGAGATGTATGAGCCGACTTTGACCATAGGGGTGGAAGAGTACGAGCCTTATGTGGGAGCGAGTCGGGTAGAAGAACTCAAGCGCCTGGCAGCACCGCTGCAGGGCAAGCGATGGGCCAACATCAGCTCCACCCTGGTCGGGGGAGGGGTGGCGGAAATCCTTCGTAGCCTGGTCCCCCTGGCCAGGGGATTGGGGATCGATGCCCAGTGGTACGTCATCCGGGGGAGTGAAGAGTTCTTTCAGGTGACCAAGAAGTTCCATAACCTCTTGCAGGGACGAGATCAACCGCTCTCGCTGGAGGAGATCTTCGGAGCCTATCTCGACACGATCGATGCCAATGCCAGCAATACCTGCATCGTCTCTGATCTGGTCGTGATCCATGATCCCCAGCCGGCTGCCCTGATCATGAATGGTGTGCTCTTTGGGAATATCCTCTGGCGTTGCCATATTGACACCTCAGCCCCCAACCGGATCGTCTGGCGTTTCCTGCTCCCTTACATCAACCAGTGTAGCGGTGCCATCTTCACCATGCCCGAGTTCGTAGGGCCAGGACTGCAGATTCCTCTCTACCAGATTACCCCGTGTATCGATCCTCGGAGCGAAAAGAACCGTCCCTATTCCCGGCAGGAAGCCCTCGCGGTCCTGGAGCCACTGTTTCAAGAACACCAGATCGATCCGGACCGACCGATCTTGGCCGCCATCTCTCGGTACGACATCCACAAAAACCAGGGCACCATCGTGCAGGCTTTCCAGCGGCTACGGGAGGAAAGATCCTTTTCTCCGCCTCCCTACCTGATCTTCCTGGGCAATACGGCTACCGATGATCCGGAAGGCTGGGATATGCTGGCAACCCTTAAAGAACAGGCTGCGGAGGATCCCGATATCCATTTCTGGGTCAATGTCGAGAACAACGATCAGGTGGTCGGGGCACTGATGCATCTGGCCCAGGGATTTATCCACGTCTCTACACGAGAGGGATTTGGGCTGGTCGTCTCTGAGGCACTCTGGCAGGGGACACCGGTCATCGGCTCCCGGGTGGGAGGCATCAGCAAACAGGTGATAGATGGGAAGACCGGCTATCTGGTGGACCCGCTCGATGTGGAGGCGATCGCTGCTCGCATGGCCTGGTTACTCGAAGACCGGGAGGAGGGAGCAAGGCTGGGTGCCGCAGGCAGAGAGCACGTCCGGCAACATTTCCTGCTTCCCGAACTGATGCGGCGCTACCTCTTGCTCCTCCGCTTTTACACCGGGATCAGCCAGGAACCACCCCCCTTCCGTCTGGATGACCTCTCCTACAGTGAGATCATCCACACTGTACGCACGGTAATGCGCTGTCCCCATGCCCAGTGTCATTGGCAGGGTAGCGTCCTGGATCGCCTCTCTACCCTCCCGGCTTTTCAAGCTCCAGCCGGGCTAGATACCAACGGCTGGCACAGGCGCTAGCCGGTTTTCAAGGGAGGAAGAGGCGATCGGTACGCTGGCGCAGCAGGTGGTCTGCCAGGACCAGTGCCACCATGGCTTCGGCAATAGGGACAGCACGGGGACAGACACAGGGGTCGTGGCGTCCTTCCACCCGTAAACTGACCGGATTCCCCTCCACATCCACCGACTGCTGCTCGCGGAGAATGGAAGAGGTCGGTTTGACCACCATACGAACCACGATCTCCTCTCCGGTAGAAATCCCCCCCAGGATGCCGCCGGCATGATTGCTCAGGGTACCGATCCTCTCCCCCTTGCGCACAAACGGATCGTTATGCTCAGAGCCGAACAGGAGAGCTGCAGCGAACCCGCTCCCGATCTCCACCCCTTTCACCGCCGGGATGCTCATGAGCCCTTTGGCCAGATCGGCGTCGAGTTTGTCAAAGACCGGCTCCCCCAGTCCAGCCGGGACCCCACGAGCCACCACCTCCACGATACCTCCCACCGAATCCCCGGCCTTTCTCGCCTCCAGGATCCGCTCTACCATCTTCTGGGCCGCGTCCGGATCAGGACAACGCACCGGGTTGCGTTCGATCTCTTCCGGCACAAACTTCTCTGCCCGGATGGTATGGATCTGGGTGGTATATCCCAGGATCTCTATCCCGGACTGGGCCAGGAGTTTTTTGGCAATCGCGCCGGCCGCAACCCGTCCCACCGTCTCGCGTGCGCTGGCCCGTCCCCCTCCCCGGTAGTCCCGTATCCCGTACTTGGCCAGATAGGTGAAGTCGGCATGACCGGGACGAAAGAGATGCTTAATCGATTCATACTTGCTCGAGTCGGCATCTCGATTCCAGACGAGCAGGGCGATCGGTGTGCCTGTGGTCTGCCCCTGGAAAAGCCCGGAGAGGATCTCCACCCGATCGGCTTCCTGGCGCTGGGAGGTCACTTTGCTCTGGCCCACCCGCCGGCGATCCAGTTCCTTCTGGATATCCGCTGCGGAGAGGGCCAGGCCGGCCGGGCATCCATCTACCACGACCCCGATGGCCGGGCCGTGCGATTCTCCCCAGGTGGTGATACGAAAGATTCTGCCGAATGTATTTCCTGATGACATGGGAGTACCTGATGAGTAATGAATAACGAGTAATGAGTAATGAGTAATGAGGACTGAGGGCTGAGGACTGAGTAAACCCTTTGTGCCTCTGTGCCTCTGTT
>RFHZ01000425.1 GCA_003696125.1 Nitrospinota bacterium | reverse complement strand
GTACTGTACAACAAGAAGACGCCGCAACAGGCACTGGATGATGCGGCCAAGCGGATGGATCAGATTCTGGCCGAACAGTAAGGAGCAACAGGGGTACAGTGCGCGAGTTTTGGAAGGTCCTCCGCGGACGAACAAACATGGATCGACAACGCAGGGCAGGCTATTTCTTTATTGCTCCTGCCCTGCTCTACTTTCTCCTCATCTACTTTTATCCCCTGTTTCAGTCCTTCCAGATCTCTTTCTATAAGTGGTCACCCACCAGATCGCGCTATGTTGGCCTGCAGATGTACCGGAAGGTCTGGCACGATCCGATCTTCTGGTTGACGGTAAAGAATACGTTTATGCTGGTTCTCCTTTCTGTCCCGGCAATCGTGGTGCTGGCCCTCCTGGTTTCTATCCTCTTACAGTCGATTCGGGCAACAAAATTCCGTAACCTGCTGACCACCTGCTATTTCCTCCCTCTGGTGACCTCACTGGTAGCGGCTGGGCTGATCTGGGAGTGGATCTATAATCCGACCTATGGCCTGCTCAACCACCTGCTAGGGTATCTCGGTCTGCCGGCACAGCAGTGGTTGAGTAGTATGACCCAGGTCCTCCCCTCCCTGGCCGTGATCAATATCTGGGTACGTCTCGGTTTTGCCGTCCTGATCTTTTCTGCAGCCTTACAGAGCATCCCACAGGATTTCTACGATGCGGCGGCCATCGATGGGGCAGGACCTATCGCCTCTTTCTGGTACCTGACCCTTCCCCTGCTCAATCCCCAGATCGTCCTGGTCAGCATCATTGAGCTGATCTTTGGGTTTAAAGTCTTTGATCAGGTCTTTGTCACGACGCAGGGCAATCCGGCAAACGCCAGCAAGGTGATCATCTTATACCTCTACGAGAACGCCTTTAAATGGTATAAGCTGGGCGAGGCATCGGTCATGGCGATCTTCCTCTTCCTCTTTTTGCTCTGTATCAGTGTGCTCCAGTGGCGATTTTTCCGGAAAACGGTTACCTTTGGTTAAAGGATTTAGATCATGGAGCGGTTTTCCATCCGTACCTTTTCCTGGACACGGGGCTGTGCCTACCTCCTGGTCATGGGGGGAGCCCTGGTGATGCTTTTCCCTTTTCTCTGGATGGGGCTTACCTCTTTAAAGACCGCCCCCGAGATTCAGCGGGTGCCGCTGGAGTTCCTGCCGGATCGCCTGACCAATCTGGATAACTACCGGGAAGTCTTCCACCGGCTCCCTTTCGGGCGTTTCTTAGCCAATAGTTTTTTCATTTCCATCACCTGCACCCTTACCAGCCTCCTCCTCTCCTCTCTGGCCGGGTATGGATTTGCCAAGTTTGATTTCCCAGGCAAGAATCTCCTCTTTTTCGCCATCATCAGCCTGCTCATGGTCCCCTTCCAGTCCATCGTGATCCCCCTCTATCTGTGGGTGCAGAAGCTGGGACTGGTCGATACCTATCCGGGGATCATGGCACCCCTGCTGGTCAGCGCCTTTGGGGTCTTCCTCATGCGGGAGGCGATTGAAGCCCTACCTGATGAATACCTCGATGCTGCCCGGATTGACGGGTGCTCGAATTTCCGGATCTTCTGGCAGATTGTCCTCCCCATGAGCAAGCCGGCCCTGGCCACATTGGCCATTATCAAGTTTCTCTGGACCTGGAACGAATTCTTCTGGCCCCTGGTGGTCACCAACTCCCCCTCAAAGAACGTGGTGACGCTCGGGCTCTCCACCTTTACTAACATGTATTTCCGGGAGTACGAACTCCTGACCGCCGCTGCCGTCTTGAGTATCCTCCCCATTCTCCTCCTCTTCATCTGCCTCCAGAAATGGGTGGTGCAGGCGATGGTGATGAGCGGATTGAAATGAACGGAACGCCGCCCAGCCATTGACAAGCGTCTCTTCCTGTGCTAGTTTTTCTAGGGGGAAACGGGAAACGAGGTGGAAGAGGG
>RFHZ01000424.1 GCA_003696125.1 Nitrospinota bacterium | reverse complement strand
TCGCTTAACAGCGCATGCATATGGACGATGGCATTGACACCCAGGTGAGGCATGGCTCCATGGGCCGTTCTGCCCTGGGTACGCAGTTCTATCCAGAAGGTCCCCTTCTCCGCGATGTAGACCTCAAAGTTGGTCGGCTCACTGATGACTACGGCACCGGCACCTTCTACTCCGCCATCGTCAACAAACCGCTGTGCTCCTGCTCCGCGCACCTCTTCATCGGCAACGGCGGAAAAGACCAGATCCCCTCGGAGTGAGACCCCCATTTGCGCCAGGGTCCCGATGGCCATCAACATGGCGGCTACTCCACCCTTCATATCCGATGAACCGCGACCGTACATCTTCCCCTCTCGTATCTCCCCGGCAAAAGGGGGGGCACTCCAGGAAGCGTCTCCCACCGGTACCACATCGATATGGCCGTTATAGATCAAGGCAGGGGCTTCTCCACTCCCTTTTAACACGGCGCTGACATTGGCGCGTCCTTCCCCCAGATCCGTGATCTGGGGAGACAGGCCAAACGCTTCCAGATGCCTGGCTAAAAATTCTGCACCGATTTTTTCGTTGCCCGGCGGGTTAATCGTCTCCAGCCTGATAAAGTCGGCAAGAAGCTGGACTGCCCGCTCTTCATCGATCGGATATCGTTGCGTTGCCCTCATACATTCACCTTCCTTTGCTTGCTGAGAATGCCATTTACCACACCATCCTGCACTCGATCAGGTCTTGCGCCGCGTGCCCTTTTATTATATACAGGAAGGGGGGAAAGCAAAAGGTAAAAATGGCTGAAGGAGGAGATGATGGCGCGACAGTTTGCGGTAGACGAAAGGCTTTTCCAGTATTTCCCTGAACTGATCATCGGGGTTGTGGTCGTTTCCGAACTCGACAATACGGTTCCTGCTCCAGAGATTGCCCACCTGTGGCGTACCGTGCAACAAGAGCTGCGGGAGAAGTGGGGACAGCACAAGATCCAGGAGCATCCCCATGTCATCCCCTGGCGTACCGCCTTCCAGCGGCTCCATATGTCAGGGAGTCGCTTTCCCAGCTCTATTGAGGCGATGGGACGACGGGTGCTCAAGGGACAGGATCTCCCCTCTATCAACCCTCTGGTCGACCTGTACAACTCCCTCTCCCTCAGATACCTGGTACCGATGGGAGGACATGCGCTTGAAGCTGTGGTGGGGGATATCTGGTTGACGTTCAGTCAGGGGGGAGAGCCGTTTCGCCCCCTGGGAGAGACGCAGGTAGAGGTGGTGTCGGCAGGGGAAGTGGTCTATAAAGATGCCCAGAAGATCCTCACCCGGCGCTGGGTCTGGCGTCAGTGTGATGAGGATAAGGTGCTCCCCTCTTCCCGGGAGGTCTTTATCCCGATCGATTTGTTGGGAGAGAGAGGGAGGGAGAGGGGAGAGGAGATCATCACCGCCTTCTCTTCTCTCTCCCAACGCTACCTGCCATGCCGTATCCAGAGCGCCCTGCTCGATAGTGCCCACCGGGTAATGACCTTTGAGGGCAAGGACACATAGAGAGCCTGGCTGGGGCCCTCCTAACCGGGATAATTGTCCACCGGTCGCTTCATCTCAAAGATGTCGTGCACGCGCGTGTAGAGGTGTCCGGCCAGGCGGCCGACCGGGTGGAGGGTGTACATATCGATTCGACCTTCCCTGTACAGGTCATCCCGGATGTGGAAATAGACGATTTCTCCTAAAACGAGGCTATGCGGACCGTTCCCCACCGGGATGATCTGTTGTAAACGGCATTCCATACTGATGGGGGCCTCGGCCACCCGGTACGCCTGTACCCTGACGCTCGGCACCGGGGTTACCCCGGTCACCGTAAACTCACTCACCTCGGGGGGATATTCCGCTGAGGAGAGGTTCATCTGTTCGGCCAGGGAATCATCAACCACGTTGACCACAAAATCCCTGCTCCACTCGATATTGCGGATCGTATCCTTCTTCTTGCCCTGCCTGGGGCCGGCCGAAAAGGCGATGGTGGGAGGATCACCACATACCCCCATGAAAAAGCTATAAGGGGCCAGGTTATGCACACCTTGCGCACTCACGCTGGATATCCAGGCAATGGGACGGGGAACAACACAACCGATCAGCAGTTTATACGCGGCCTGTGGAGTAAGCTGTTGCGGATCGAGTTGCATGGGGACTCCTCCTTTCATGCGGTTGCTTCGTTGTGTTTCAGCACATCACTATGCTTGAGGCGGGCGATCAGGACCCGTATGATCTCCAAGGCGATTTCGGGACGACGATTCAGGATCTCTTTGAAGTCCTCCTTTTCTATAACCAGGGCACTCACCTGGGAGCGAGTGCGTACAGAGGCGGAGCGAGGTTCTTCAGAAAGGATGGCCATCTCTCCAAAAAAGTCCTTGGGGCCCAGGGTATTCAAGAGATGCGCCTCTTCCCCCATGACGTGTAAGACATCCACTTCGCCAGAGATAATCAGGAAGAGGGAATCTCCGATATCGCCTTGCTGAAAGATGGTGGTATTGCTCGGGTAGTGTTTCTCCTCGGTGATCTGGGCCAGGAAGAAGAGGTCATCGACGTCGAGATTGGCAAAGAGGGGGACACTTTTTAAAAACAGTGCCTTATCCATGGTGCTGAGCATGGCTTCCTCCTCTAGAGAAGGGATAGGATTTTGTACCGCAGGGAGTTCTGATTCCAGGACGGGCTCCCCTCGCTTGATCAGGTAGTAGATCGTAGCCGTCATCCAGGGATCGTCCTCTCCCAGGAGGGTTTCTAGTGCTGAGATCAGGGTAAAGCGGGAAAGACGGAAGTGCTGTTCTCCTAAACGCACCATCTCGTACTCGGGTACCGGTTCGAGCAGAGGGAGGAGCAATTCCTGCTGTTCTTTGGGAAGCAGGTTATGTAGCGCTTCCAGAGCATAAGAACGCAGGGCAGGATTGGAGGAGAGAAAGGAGGAGTAGATCGACTGTACCGATTCCCCGTAGATGAGGCTCAGGGCTCGGAATATCCGCTCCTCTTCTGCACGCAGGCAGGCAGAGAGGTGGTCATGCAAGAGGGACGCTTCAGCCATTGTTTCGGCCAGTTGTTTGATGCGAAAGCGACAGAGATGATGCCTGCAGAGCAGCGCGGCTACCATATGGATAAAGGACTCCACAACTGTCTGGTCTATGGTGGTCAGCAATCCTTTCCTCCTGCGATGCTCCAAGGTGCGGAGAACCTGTGACTGCACCTCGGGATCTGGATCTAAGAGCGCTCTGGTCAGCAGCTCGTTCACCACCGCATCCTTTATATCCTTCAATATCCAGGGGATATGCTGCCGCACTTCGGGTCCTGCCGACGGTTTCTGGAAGACCTGCACCAGCTGCTGGCAGTCCTGGGCGGCGATCTGTTCCAAAGCGGTCAGAATAGCAGGGCGCAGCGTCTCCTCGGGAAGCAGATCGACCAGGGGTTGCACTGCCCGGCAATCCTGAATTTTTCCCAGCGCTTCAATGGCTCTCTGCTGTACCACTGTTGCCGGGTCATGCGCCAGTTGCATCAGTTGAGGGAAAAAGGATTTGATCTTTAGCTCGCCCAGGACGTACGCGCTTCGTTCTCTTTCCCGGGCATCCGGATCACGCATCATCTGCTTGATCATCTCCGCAGAGAGGATGACTCCGTCCAGCCCTCCCACGTTGACCAACTGGATAATCGCCTCTGCCTTGACCGAGGGATGGGGAGAGCGGAGAAAGGGGGAGAGCTGAGTCACAACATACTCCTCCATGCTGTTCCCCAGGGCCACCCCTTCATCAGAGGCCAGGGGAAAGCTGCGCGCCGCTAGTTGCCCAAAGGTGTGGATGAGGACAACCAGGAGTTCTGGATCTTCTTCGGCATGAAGCAGGTCGGCAATCAGAGGGAGGTGCTGCCCGTCTCCCAACACCCCTAAAGTCTGGATGGCTGCCTGCCGAATCCGGGGACGGGGGGAATGAAGCTGGGTGAGGATGGTATCTACCGCTTCCCGGACACCGGCTTTGGCCAGCAGCTCCATGCTGAAG
>RFHZ01000423.1 GCA_003696125.1 Nitrospinota bacterium | reverse complement strand
TCCTCTTCCATGTGCAGCGAGATCAGCTCATTGATGTTAAAGAACCGCCGATAATTGATCTCTTCTGTGGCCACCTTCCAGAAGGCCAGACGGAAGTGCTGTTCCGAGAGGAGATGGTCCAGCCGGGTTATACTCTCCGGCTTTCCCGCCTCACCCTGAAAGAGGGAAATATTCTCCTGCAGGAAGTCTCGCAGGGTTGCGTTCTGGGTGTACAGCTCCCAGAGCATCCGCTTGATGAAACGGATCTGATCGGCCCTCTCCTGATAATCGGTCGGCGCAAGGGGCAGGTTTTTCAGGGAGTAGAGGATGCCCAGAAACTTGATGTAGTCGGGATGATCCTCTCCCAGCCGTCTTCTGAGCAGGGAAAGCCGATGGGTGAGGAGAGGAATGTAGGACTCGATCTTGAGGGGAAGTTGCAGCGTATAGTAGTTGATGGTGAATCCCTGCCGGTCGTAACGGAGGGTGATGTCTCCCGCTTCCAGCGCTTCCCCATACGGTCGGCCGAGAAAGGGGGCCAGCACCCGTCCCCGGAGGCTGGCATAGGGATGCGACCAGTCGATATCAAAGACGGAAAAGTGAGGAGAACTCTCCCCATTCTCCAGCACATCCCTGAGCAGCGGGTTGGTCCCGTCATAGGCCATGTGGTTGGGGACAATGTCCTGTAGCCAGCCCATGTTGCGGGCCTTTACCTGCTGGATGAGGATATCAAAATCCTCTGCCGTGCCGAGTTCCGGGTTGAGTCGGGTCGGATCGACCACATCGTACCCGTGTGTGCTCCCCGGTCGGGCCTGGAAGATGGGGGAGGCATAGATGTCAGAAATCCCCAGGGCAGCCAGGTAGGGCACGATCTCTTGTGCCTGTCTCCAGCCCAAAGCCGGGGAGAATTGGAGTCGATAGGTAGCCACAGGGATACGCATCAGCTCACCTTTACCCCGAGATAGGAGCCGAGGGTGTGGAAGAGGCTGACCCACCGTTGGGCGGTCTCATCTCCCTGGGCGGCCCTTTCCTGCTGGCTGTGATACAGGTGCTCACCGATAGAGGAGTAGAGGTTTTGGGCTTTCCAGAGATCGAGGTCCAGGGAGAGGGGGGCCAAAAGTTGAAAGACCGCCTCGAGGGTCTCGAGCAGGGAGAGGTCTTCCGGCTGCTGGGAGAGACGCTCAAACTGGGAGGTAATCCAGAGGCTGGCGGCAAAGCGGAGGGTCGATCGATCGAGCTCGATGCCCTGCCTCTTCGTCTCCTGGATGAGGTTGGTCAACCGTTCCCGGTCGATCTCCTCATGCGCAAAGAGGGCCTGCAGGTCGCGGTTGATGATGTATTCTGCGGCAACGGCAAGAGGCTTGGGTAAGGGGATTTGGAGTCCGTGCAGGAAGTTCATCAGGGGATAGTTGGTATCGTATATCTGCCGGTAGAGGGCCTCAATCCCTTCATAGGTCGATTGCAGGATCTGGTCCAGGATCTGCCGCTGCGCATCTTTAAAGAGATGCCAGATGGCATAGGTGTGGGGGGCAAAGTGTGTATCGATGCGCCGGATGACTTCCGGCAGGTCCCCCCGCTCAAACGCCTCTCCCACCTCGGCCTGCATCGCCGAGAACTCCTCTTCACCCGAGAAGTCCCGCACTCCGCCGTGGATGTTATGGTCTCCCAGGTGAAGCACGGCAAAGCTCATCATCGTCTCCTCCCAGGTGATGTCCGAGCGGACAGTCGCCTTTCCGGTGGCCAGGGTTACCCGTCCGGCCTCCCTCCGTTCGTAGCGCTCGCTCTGGGCCGTATAGCAGAAGATCTGCGTCTCTTGCGGGTACTCGGCAAAGAGGGAAGAGATGGCATAGTGGGCCCCGACGCGGAGGAGATCGACACGGGCCGGCTTGACAAACATCTCGTACGGCTCGGCACCGTGCGCATAGACGTTACTCGGGGCTTGGGCCAGAATCTGCAGGTACCCCGGCTCCAACGAGGTCTGCCCGAGCTTTTCGTAGTACTGCATCGCCTGGCTGGCGTACAGCATGACCTGGACCGGCTCTATGCCAGAGATTTCATCGAAGAACCAGCCACAACTGGTGTACATGAGCAAGGCATCTCTTTGCATCTCTAACAGCATGAGGACGGTGCCCTTCTCCTCCCGGGACAGGGGCCTTTTCCCGTGGGTGTGGAGAAAGGCCTCGACACGTTCCGGAGAGCGGTCCAGGATGAGGGAGATGTACTCGTCCCTCGCCCGCCAGGGATGGTGCAGGTACCGGGAGGCGGTGCTCTCGTAAAAAGGAGCCAGCCGGTCGCGGAGCCAGTCCATCGCCTCCCGCAGCGGCCTGCGCCAGGCCTGGGTCCAGCCCGGATGCATCCCGCTGTTGCAGCCGCAGTCCTCCCGCCAGCGTTCCACCCCATGGATACAGCTCCAGGAGGAGTTCTCGAAGATCTCTACCACGTGGGTCGGGGGATGCCTTTCCAGGTACTCCCCATAGTTGGTGAGGCGAACCAGGTTTTGCGACTCGAGGAAGTGGAGACAATAGGAGAGGGCCATCTCTCCGTAGCGGTGATGGTGGCCGTACGTTTCGCCATCGGTGGCGATATGCACCAACTGGGGCCAGGTGCGCTGCTCGTTAAAGGCAGAGACCAGGCGTTGGGCAAAGGCTTCCCCGCTGTTCAACAACCCGCCAAAGGCGAGATCCTGGGAGATGGGGCCATCGTAAAAGAAGAGTGTGATCTGCCGGCCAGAGGGGAGGAGGCAGAGGTAGGGGCGGGTCGGATCGATACGGCCGTTGTCCACCTCTTCCCAGGTTGTTGCCTGGAGGGGACGGATCCGCCTGGCCTGGCGCGGGGCCAGGATGGTGAAGGTGATCCCGCATTCGGCCAGGACCTCGAGGGTTTCCGTATCGACGGCCGTCTCTGGAAGCCACATCCCCTCTGGAAAGCGGCCGAAGCGGTGCTGGAAATCCCTGATCCCCCAGAGCACCTGGGTGTACTTGTCCCGTCGGTTGGCCAGAGGCATGATCATGTGGTTATAGACCTGAGCCAGGGCAGAACCATGTCCTGAGAAGCGGGTCCTGCTCTCTTTATCGGCATCGATAATAGCCTGATAGACCTCGGGCTTATGGCGCTCCAGCCAGGAGAGGAGGGTGGGACCAAAGTTAAAACTCATCTTGGCGTAGTTGTTCACGATATCGATGATCCGTCCCTCCGGGTCGAGGATACGGGAGGCGGTGTTGGGGGCATAACACTCGGCCGTGATCCGCTCATTCCAGTCGTGATAGGGATAGGCAGAGTCCTGGAGTTCCACCTCTTCCAGCCAGGGGTTTTCCCGGGGAGGCTGGTAGAAATGTCCATGGATGCAGAGATATCGCTCCATTATCCGCTCTCCTCCTGTAAATAGAGGGCAACGCTCTCGCCACGGATGGTGACCGTCTCACCAGACGTCAGCCGGTCCGGTAGATCTGTTCCTGGACCATACCAGCAGGACTCTGCCGAGTCAAGACGTTTGTCCCAGTGTCCTGGAGGGAGGGGCAGGGGGAGGGTGGCTGCGGTAGGATGGAAGTTGAAGAGGAGAAAGACCTGGCTCTCCTCTGTCCACCGCCGCAGGAAGAGTACCTCAGGGGCTTCCCACCCCCACGCCTCCAGGGCCTCCTTATCCCGCTGTGCCAGGGCCGGAATCTCCCGGCGCAGTTGGATCAGCGTGCGATAGAAGTCTCGCAAGACCCGGTGTTTCCCCTGCTCCTGCCTCTCCCAGCGGAGCTTTGCGGAGAGGAAGGTCTCGACGCTTTGCGGATCCGGGGGGATTCCCTGCCAGGCAAAGGCACCAAACTCCTCCTGTCGTCCCTGCCGTACCGCCTCGATCAGGGCCGGATCGGAGTGGCTCACGAAGTAGGGGAAAGGTGCCTCCTCCCCGTATTCTTCTCCCATGAAGAGGAGGGGGAGGAAGGGGGAGAGGAGTAGCGCACCGGCTGCGAGTTTTAACCCTTCAAAAGAGACCAGCCGGGAGAGGCGCTCTCCCCGCATCCGGTTCCCGATCTGATCGTGGTTCTGGGCAAAGACGACCAGCTGCTCGGCCGGACGGTCTTTTGCCGTATGGCCGTGTCGTCTCTGCCGGTAAGCCGAATACTGGCCGGTATAGACGAATCCTTCGCGCAAGGCTTTGACCAGATGCGCTATTCTGCCGAAGTCCTGGTAGTAGCCCTGCTTTTCTCCGGTCAGCAACGCATGCAGGGCATGGTGGAAGTCGTCACACCACTGGGCATGGATACCGTATCCCCCGACGAGGGGGGGACGGATGAGGCGGGGATCGTTGAGATCGCTCTCCGCCATCAGATAGACCCGTCTCCCTTCGTACTGGGCCCAGCGGTTTACCTGCTGGGCGAGTTCCTGGAGAAAGGGGAGGGCGCTCTGGTCATGGATGGCGTGCACGGCATCGAGCCGGAGGGCATCGATGTGGTAGTGGTGGAGCCAGTACAGGGCATTCTCGATGAAAAAGGCTCGTACCTCATCGCTGTACGCCCCGTCGAAGTTGATCGCCTCCCCCCATGGTGTCTGGTAGCGCCTGGTAAAGTAAGGACCGAAGTCGCGCAGGTAGTTTCCTTCAGGACCGAGATGGTTGTACACCACATCGAGGATGACGGCGATACCGGCGTTGTGACAGGCGTTGACAAGCCGTTTCAGTCCTGCCGGCCCCCCATAGGAGTTCTGCACGGCAAAGGGGTAGACCCCATCGTATCCCCAGTTCCGCTCCCCGGGGAACTGGGCCACCGGCATAAGCTCAAGAGCAGTGATTCCCAGCTCTTGGAGGGCAGGGAGACGGGGGAGGATCGCCTCAAAGGTCCCCTCTGGCGTAAAGGTCCCCACGTGGAGCTCGTAGATGATCAACTCGGAGAGGAGAGGTCCTCGCCAGCGATCATCGGTCCAGGGAAAACCGGTGTGATCGACGACCTGGGAGGGGGCATGGACCCCGTCGGGTTGGAAATGGGAGGCAGGATCGGGGCGCTCCCCCTTTCCCGGCACATGGTACAGGTAGCGTGTACCAGGAGCGATCCCCTCCACCACCACCTCCCAGTATCCTCGCTCCTGCCGGTCCATCGGTATCCGGTGCTCCTCAGGGGTGAGGAGCCTGAGGTCTACAGACGGGGCCAGGGGGGCCCAGACCCGGAAGGTGCAGCGATGGTTTTCCCTGTACCAGGCGCCGTTTTTCGGCAACGCTTCTCTCTTAATGAGCATCGCCTTCTCCCAGGAAGAAGAGGACACCGAGAGGGGGGAGGGTGAGGGAGAGGGAGTATTCTCTCCCGGCGGCAGGTACCGGGGTCGCCTCTACCCCTCCGAAGTTCCCGTACCCCTTCCCGCCGTAGACAGGGGCATCGCTGTTCAGCACCTCTTTCCAGAATCCTCCCTGCGGGACCCCTACCCGGTAGTTCTGCCGGGGGACCGGGGTGAAGTTGCAGACCACCAGGAGGGGGGCAGAGGCGGTTTTTCCCTTGCGAAGGAAGCTGATGATACTCTGTTCCCAGTCCCGGAAGTCGATCCACTCGAATCCCTCTGGAACAAAGTCCTGTTCGTACAGGGCCGGGTGGGTACGGTAGAAGCGGTTCAGATCCTGGACCCAGCGTTGCACTCCCCGGTGGAGAGGGGATTGCAGGAGATGCCAGTCGAGACTGGCCTCATGATTCCACTCCTGCTCCTGCCCGAATTCCCCCCCCATGAAGAGGAGCTTCTTGCCGGGATGGCCGTACATGTAGCCAAAGAGGAGGCGGAGGTTGGCAAACCGTTGCCACTCATCCCCGGGCATCTTTCCCAGCAGGGACCCCTTGCCGTAGACCACCTCATCGTGCGAGAGGGGGAGGATGAAATTCTCGGCAAAGGCGTACCAGAGGCTGAAGGTGAGCTGGTTGTGGTGGTACTTGCGGTAGAGGGGATCATGAGCGAAGTAGTCGAGCGTATCGTGCATCCACCCCATGTTCCACTTCATCCCAAACCCCAGGCCTCCCAGGTAGGTGGGACGGGAGACCATGGGCCAGGCGGTCGATTCTTCGGCGATGGTTTGCACGGCAGGAAAGGCCCCGTACACCGCTTCGTTGAAGCTTTTGAGGAAGTCGATCGCCTCCAGGTTCTCTCGTCCCCCGTACCGGTTCGGGATCCACTCCCCTTCCTTACGAGAGTAATCGAGGTAGAGCATGGAGGCGACCGCATCCACGCGCAGGCCATCCCCGTGGTAGCGATCCAGCCAGAAGAAGGCGCTGCTGATGAGGAAGGCCCGCACTTCGTTGCGGCCGTAGTTATAGATATAGCTATGCCAGTCCGGGTGGTACCCCTGCCGGGGGTCGGCATGTTCGTACAGGTGGGTACCGTCGAAATAGACCAGCCCGTGTTCATCGCTGGGGAAATGGGAAGGGACCCAATCGAGGATGACACCGATCCCCTGCTGATGGAGGTAATCGATCAGGTACATG
>RFHZ01000036.1 GCA_003696125.1 Nitrospinota bacterium | reverse complement strand
GTTCTGGGCCTCGATTCCCAGGGCCGGATCGGGTTCGACGACCACACAGAGGTTGAGTCGAGAACTGAAGGGCATCAACTCTGCCCAGGGACCGCTCATGTCCAGGAAGAGGTCCACATAATCCCCTCCGGCATCGTGCCAGTTCACCTCTGAAACCTCTACCACCCCTATTCCGGACAGGCGATGCGTCCTCCCCTCGCCCACGGTGGTGATAGGGCGACCACAGATCCCCGGGTAGACCATACCCGGTCCTTCCACCTTTACCCGCGGTTCGATGACATCCCGCACCGGCCAGATCCGGACCGATTCTCCAGGTCGTGCCAGCTCTATCTCTGCCTTTACGATACGGGGATCGCGCCGGATCAGGGTGATCAACTCCTCTCGATCCACCTCCAGGGTACCCTCATGCCAGCGGGTCTGGGTGCTAAAGCGCAGATCCTGTACCGGAAACGTTCCCATCTCAAGCCGCATCGCTCCCCTCCTTTACTGCTCCGGTGAGTGGATCAAAGAGGGTAGGCCCATTGACGGCCGTCTGTAACGCCTGCAAGGCCGTCCTGACGATCTGCAGTCCGTAAGCAAAATCCTTTTCCGGTCCCAGTTCAGGATCACCACACACATGCTCAATGCGGGCCCCTTTGACCACCCGATTCGCGCCTGTACTCAAGGCAAACCCGTAGATGGCAGAGATCATGGCCACCGGGATACCGACCCGTTCAATCTCCTTGGCTATCGTTGCCCCGCAACGATTACACGTCCCTCAGGTTGCGACCAGGAGACAGCCATCCACCCTGGCCTCGGTCAGCTCGCGTGCAATCTCACTCCCCATCCGCCTGGCATTGGCTACCGGTGTGCTGACCCCGGGCAGGGCATAGATCCAGGGGTACACTCCCCCCACCACC
Organism: Nitrospinota bacterium; assembly: GCA_003696125.1. Taxonomy (GTDB): domain Bacteria; phylum Tectomicrobia; class Entotheonellia; order J063; family J063; genus J063. Next base: position 575 of record RFHZ01000036.1, on the reverse strand, counting down.
CCTTCCTTTTCCAGGTGGCGCATGAAGTTGAGGGGGAGGATATAGTTGGGATTCTTGTTCACGATATGGTTAAAGTACCCGGAATGGTACGCTTCCCAATCCGAGCCGCTCAGGGTCTGTAACTCGGCCACCGAGTGACGAAAGTAGCGGGTGGCATGGCTGGCCACCTGCCGTTCCGGATTCCCTTTCCGTACCAATCCCCCGGTGGTAACCATGGCGATGATGGCACTGGCGAGGTCGGTCACAGGAGGAGCCGGGGGAACCCGTTCGGGGAGCTGGATGGGGATCTCGGTCTGAAAGGGCCGGTTGTTCAGCTTGGCCACCAGCATATCCACCGCCCGCCTGTACCCGGGAACGTCTCGCCAGCCGGCACGCCGTATCCCGCGAGGGAGGTACCCCTCCACTTCGGCCGGTCCCAGCGTCTCCCCTTTCCCCAGCTTCACGGCAAGCCGGGCCATGGCCGAGAGGGCCGGTTGCATCTCTACCGCGGTTGAGCCGGTAGGAACAACGATCCCTGTTCCTCTGGCCTGGCCTACACCTGGGTTTTCCGGGTGCATCCCGGTAACCGCCGGGAT
>RFHZ01000422.1 GCA_003696125.1 Nitrospinota bacterium | reverse complement strand
GGTCAGCACTTTATGGTTGATTATCACAGCATTGTGTGTTATAAGCGGGTTGGGAGATTTTCAAAAAACTTCTCAACAGTATTCTCCCTAGAAGAGGCTTTTGTTGCCCTTTATGGGCAGAAGAAATTTAGAAAGGAGGTGTAAGGTTAGTATGCTGTCCTATGGATGAAGGATCGCAAGGTTGAATGCGGCTCGAGTTGAAGAGGAGAATCGCTATGAGAAGCAAACGTTTCGACTCGACTCGGTTGACGCGCCGGGCCTTCCTGGGCACGGCTGCCAACACGGCGATAGGGGTCTGGGGACTTTCGGCAGGACTGGCGCGTAAGGCAGAAGCTACACGGGTATTGACATTCCAAACCTGGTCAGATTACACTCCCGCCTCGGATCGTGTTTTAAAGAAGCAGACCCGCCGATTCAACAAGAAGCACAAAGGGATAGAGGTTGAGCTCGAATTTATCTCCCTCAATGATCGTCCAGCCAAGGTTGCCGCAGCGATCGAATCCGGTGCCGGACCAGACATTGTGCTTTTTTGGTACGGTGAAGCTCGCCTCTATGAGTACAGCCTGCATACCGTAGATGACCTTTGTAATCGTCTCTCGCAAAAGTATGGAGATTGGGCACCTGCCATCAAGTCTGCTAACTTCATGAATGGCCACTGGAAGGCTATCGGCTGGAACCACATCCCCCAGGGACCTACCTATCGTGAGGATATCCTCAAACAGGCGGGTTGGGAGAAATTTCCGGATACGTGGCACGATCTCCTCCGCTATGCCAAAGATCTCAAGAAGAAAAAGCTGCCTCCTGTTGCCCTCACCCTCGGACATGCCATCGGTGACGCTAATGCCAATGCTTACGCCTGTCTCTGGTCCTTTGGAGGGAAGGAAGTAGAGGAGGATGGGAAAACCATTGCCATTAACTCCAAAGAGACCGAGGAAGCGGTCGAGTTCATGCGAGAGCTCTACGAGTATATGGACCCTTCGGTACTGGCCTGGGACGACTCGAATAACAACCGGGCGTTTCTCGCCGGAGCCATTTCGGTCACGACAAATGCTGTAAGCATCTACAACGTGGCCAAGCGCGACGTTCCAGAGCTCACCTCCAAGATGAACCATACGATTCCCTGGAAGGGCCCGGCTGGTCGTCGTTCCATAGGAATAACCCTCTCCTTTGGCATCCCATCCTATTCGAAAAACCTCGATATTGCGGAGCAGTATATCGAATACCTCCTGGATCGAGAGCAGTTCTCGCCGTGGCTGGCCGTAGGGACCGGTATGCATGCCGGGGTCTTAAGGGCGTATGACGATGATCCCTTCTGGGATGCTGACCCGCGTATCAGAGGGTTCAAGGATAATGCCAAGTATATCTACCTGCCTGGGTACCCTGGACCTCCCACCCGAGAGGCTGCAGAGATCCAGTCAAAGTTCATCATCGTCGATATGTTCGTCAAAGCGATCCAGGGCACACCGACCAAAAAGGCGATCCTGTGGGCGGAGAGTGAGATCATGAAGATCCACAAGAAGAGTGCCTAGAGCCTGAAGTGCTCCCTGCTCCTCTGGACAGAGAGGAGTAGGGAGAGCACTACGAGGAGGAAGAGTCGATGCCCTCTTTTGCCGCGAGTCAAACGACAGCCGTACCACGCAAGCGCTTCCTTACCCGGATCGGTACGGTCTTTGAGAACGAACAGGTGCTAGGATACCTGGTTATTGCTCCTGCCCTCCTCCTGTTGCTGGTGTTGGTTGCCTATCCCTTCTTCATCGCTATCGGTCTGAGCTTGCAGAATAAAGTGATCGGGAAACCGGGCACCTTTGTTGGCCTCAAGAACTTCTGGACCTTATTGGATAGCCAGATCTTTCGTCAAACTCTCCAGAACTCTTTTGTCTTCACCTTCTCCTCGGTTACCCTTAAGGTGGTCTTCGGCATGATCCTCGCTCTCTTGTTAAATCGATCGATTCGGGGACAGAAGTTCTTCCGTGGGGCCATCCTGCTCCCATGGATTGTCCCAACGGCCTTGAGTACTTTGGCCTTCCTCTGGATCTTCGATGCCACCTATAGCATCATCAACTGGGTGCTACTACGCCTGGGAATCATCAAACAAGGGATTCTCTGGCTGGGGAAGCCCCATTGGGCGATGCTCTCCGTCATCATTGTGAATACCTGGCGAGGGATGCCCTTCTTTGCCATCTCCATTCTCGCCGGTCTGGTATCTATCCCCCAGGAACTTTACGAAGCGGCCAAGACCGATGGTGCCGGCCCTCTGACCCAATTCTGGTACATCACCCTGCCCTTGTTAAAGCCGGTATTGATGATCGTCATCCTGTTCTCGACCATCTTCACCTTTAGCGACTTCAACATCGTCTATGTGCTGACACGAGGAGGTCCCACAAACTCGACCCATCTCTTCGCCACCTATGCCTATCAAACCGGTCTCGTCACGGCTCGCATCGGTGAGGGGGCAGCGATTTCCCTCTTCCTCTTCCCCGTGCTTGTGGTTGTTGTCTTTTTCCAACTGCGCCTGTTGCGGCGTGAGGAGTACTAACGATGTCTCGACGAATCCATCAGCATCTACGTACGCTGGGGGGAACCTATTGTCCTCTAAGCATCTTCGTCATCTTCGCCCTTTTCCCTTTTTATTGGATGTTTCTGGCCTCAATCAAGAGTAACCGGGAGCTTTATAGCCTGAAGGCCTTCCCTTTTTGGGTTCAAAAACCGGTGCTCTCCCAGTACACCTACCTGTTTGAAGACACCGATTTTCTCACCTGGATGTACAATAGCCTGCTCGTCGGTATCATCACCACCTGTACCTCGGTGATCATCGGGGTGCTGGCAGGGTACGGGCTGGCCCGTCTCCGCTTTCGCGGTGCAGAGGGGTTTGGTATCGCCATCTTTATCTCCTACCTGGTCCCCACCTCCCTGCTGTTTATCCCCCTCTCCCAGGTCGTCAATACCCTGGGTGTTGCCAACTCCATCTGGGCATTGCTTCTGACCTATCCGACCTTTCTCGTTCCCTTTTGCACCTGGCTCTTGATGGGGTACTTTAAAACCATCCCGCGTGAACTCGAGGAATGCGCCATGATCGACGGGGCCACACGCCTGGGAGCCTTTATAAAAATCGTCTTACCCCTGGCCGTTCCCGGCATCGTTTGTGCTGCCCTTTTCTCCTTTACCCTCTCCTGGAATGAGTTCATCTACGCGTTGACCTTCATCTCCCGTACCAGTCAGAAGACGATACCGGTCGGGGTGGTGGTCGAACTGATCCGGGGAGATGTGTACTATTGGGGCTCGTTAATGGCCGGGGCTCTACTCGGATCGGTCCCTATCGCCATGATCTATAGCTTCTTCCTCGATTACTACGTCTCCGGTCTCACGGCCGGTGCCATCAAATAAGCGCGTTTACCCTGCTTCCATGCCGGCCAGCCTCTCCAGCACCTGGACCACGGCAGAGTCATCTGCCTCGCCCAGCCCCAATGTGCAGGCGGTGGCAAAGATCTGGCGGGAGAGGTGAGTGAGGAAGACCGGAGAGCCGGCCTCCTCGGCCATACTGGCCACGATGCCCAGGTCCTTGAGGAAGATCCGCAGGATGCCCCGGGGTTGAAAGTCGTGCGCGATCATGCGTGGGGCTTTCATGGCAAAGACCCGGCTATAGCCCAGGCTCTGGTTGATGACCTCATAGACCAGCTGCGGATCGAGTCCCCCTTTCTTCCCGAGCACCACCGCCTCGGCGGTGGCTACCAGATGCACCCCGACCAGGAGCTGGTTGATCGCCTTGATCTTCTCTCCACTCCCCAGGGGACCGGCATAGTAGATGTGCTCTCCAACGGCTTCCAAGATCCGGCGGCATCGCTGGAAAGTCGATTCCTCTCCCCCCACCATGATACTGAGGGTGCCCGCTTCTGCCCCCTCTCTCCCCCCGCTTACCGGGGCATCGAGCACGGCCACCCCCAGCGGGGCAAGGGCCTGTCCCACTTCCTGCACCTGCTGGGGAGCAATGGTGCTGCAGATGATGAAGGTGTCCCCTTCCCTTACCCCCTCTTTGACCCCGTGTGGCCCCTCGACCACCGCCTGGATCTGCGCATAATCGAGTACCACGGCCAGCACGGTACCACTCGCCTGCGCCACTTCCCGGGGACTGGACGCAATGCGGGCTCCCAGATCCTGTAAGGTGCGGAGGGGCTCTTGCCGCACATCACAGGCAACCAGAGGGAAACCTGCTTTGAGCAGGTTTTTGGCCATACCCATACCGATGTTCCCCACCCCGATGATCCCGACCGTTGTTTCCCGTGTGTCCACTCTTCTTCCTCCTCAACGTAAACGACTTGACAAATGCCCCTCTGCTCTGCTTATCTCTTCACAGAGGCGGCACACAGACCACCTTCTGGTCGGAACGCAGCACGCTGCGTCCCCGTGTTCCGGACACGGAACGCTTGACGACAATACACCAGGCACACACAACGCCAGAGAGACGATATCTCATTATACCTATCCGGCGAGTGCCGGGAAAGAGAAATGTAAAAAGGGATCACGGGGACCATTTTTGACCGCAGGACTCTGCAGTCTACTCCCGAGAGTGGTAGTCGTGCCAGATACGATGGAATCCAGGAACGGAAAGGGAGCAAGATCCATATGGCAGGGGAAACGCTTGGGCATCTGCTGGCCCGGCAGGTGATACCTGCAAACATGCAAGATTGACGCAGGGAGCGTCACGGGTAGGGATGTAATATTTCAAAGTGCATAACAAGCTCTAAGCCACTTATTCTGCATTTAGGCTTTTTAGTATTTTCTTTGCTAGAGGTTCTTTGATTTCATTATGCCGGGGGACTGCTTCAATAACTCCGGTTTTCGGATTAATCCACAACGAGTGCGAAGTACCTTCTCTTTTGAGATAACAACCAGCTATTCGCAATTTTCTTTCTAAATCTTTCCGTTTCATGTAATTACAATCTTTTCTTGGATTGCATCTTCAGGTAATCCACGAAGAATATCCTCTCTTCGATCCTGAAGAATCAGTTCAATAGCCTGGCGCAAATTCTCTTTTGCTTCATCTATCGTTTCTCCTTGTCCATTGGCACCTGGTACTTCTGGACAAATTGCCCAATACCCACCTTCAGGTGCGGGCTCTATAATTGCTGTGAATTCACCTTTCATGTTGTACCTCCAACTTATACTGGCCTAACGGTATAGTAAAATAATTATAATCCCTTTCAAAAATCATAAGAATAGAAGGCTCTGATTAGATGTACTTCCGTCTTCCTCTTCTTCTCTTGACATTTTACTCATTGTAGAGTAGTTCTCTAGACCAGTCAAGGCTTTTTACTGCTCTTCTTCTTCCTCAACGTAAACGACTTGACAAATGCCCCTCTGCTCTGCTTATCTCTTCACAGAGGCGGCACACAGACCACCTTCTGGTCGGGACGCAGCACGCTGCGCCCCTGTGTTGCCGGACACGGAACGCTTGACGGCAATACACCAGGCACACACAACGCAGAGAGACGATATCTCATTATACCTATCCGGTGAGTGCCGGGAAAGAGAAATGTAGAAAGGGATCACGGGGAGCGGAGAGAGAGCAGTCCGCAGAGCAGTAGCGGCTTAGCGCTGTACCCTGCGGACCCGACGATCAATCCTCTCCCCTGTGGAGAGAGGAGGCAAACAGGTCGGAGAAGAGGGGGGACAGGTTGTGGCCGGCAAAGCGATGCCACTTTGCCGTCATCTTCTCGGCTGGCTTGCGTTTATCTGCGTCCTCGCTGTAGTGATCGGCCAGTTTTTTCAGGAGCTTGGGAATGAATTTACGCATGACCTTGGCGGCTTTTTCCTTTTCTACCCCGGAATGCTCGATGGCTTTCCGTATTCTCTTGAACAGGTGCTTTAGCTCCTTGGGGGCTGGAGCAGAGGAGAGCTCCTTCATCCTCCCGTCCCCCTCGTAGATGTGACCAACGGTAACGCTACGCGAGTATTGGAGGTCAGCCTCAAAGCGGGCAATCGAATCAAAATCTTCGATGTGCAGCGCCTGTCTCAGCGCTCCCTCCTGATCACCGCTAAAGAACTCCCGCGCTATCCCCTCGACCGTGTTGATCAGCCGGTGGATATCTGCCAGCTCCTCCTCACTCAGATCCCCTTCTACCGTAATGGTGATGCCGCTTTGGGAGCTGAGCTGCACGGTCTCGGCATGCAGATCAACCGCTTCTCCCTGGAGGCGACCCCGGTAATCGTAGCTGGCGTATGCGGCCTGGGAGAGGGAAGTGGCGGAGAGGGTGACGCGATCCCCTTCGGCGGTGGTGAGGGCGATCTCCGTGCTGGCCCGGGTGTCTGTGTTCACGTACTGGAGCTGCCTGACACTCCCCAAATCGCGCTGGGGTCGTAAAACATTTTCACCTATCCCTGGTAATGGTAATGTAGCATCCATACTCTAACCCCTTTCTTCTCTATGCCCTGAAACGCCCTCTGACCGATCTGTGCTCTTATCGGCAGGGGAGGGAAAAAACTTAAGGGCAGAGGAGAAGGGGGCTACAGGTGAAAGGTAAAACGCTCTCCCGGTTGTAGAAGGAGTCCCTTGACCTGTGGGGCTTCTCTGTGCAGGGCAGCGATAAATTCTTCTCCCTCCTGGAAACGGTAGTGCATCGGGATGGCGACCCGCACCCCCAGCCACTTTGCCACCAGAGCCGCCTCCTCAGGGGGGAGTTCGGTGAGGGATTGCCCGTGCACATCGACCCCGCCGACCCCGAGCATGGCGACATGGGGCTGATACAGCTCTCCGTAGAGCCTGAGATCGCCATGCAGTGAGGTATCCCCCCCAAAAAAGATCCGCTCTCTGCCCTCGATGGTGAGCAGATAGCTCAGGGGTTGGGCACTGAGGAAACCGGTCGGCATCCTGGCCAGGGAGAGATGCTGGGCAGCCAGCGCTTTGACCGTCACCTCGCCAAAGACGAACTGCACACCAGAGACCATCCGGTAGATCCGCTCATCCGGGATCCCTGCTTCCTCCATGGCCCGGTACCGGGTGGCCACATCGCAAACCAGGCGGGCCTGGGGAAAGCGCTGCAGGATCGCAAAGGCCTGGCCCACATGATCAGCCGCCGCATGGGTTATCAGCACCAGGTCTACCCGCTCCAGCTCTTCCATCGATACCGGTCCCGGTGGAACCCCATCCTGTGGTCTCCCGGCCAGCATAGGATCCAGCAGCACCCGCGTCCCCTGCTCCGTGACCAGCTCAAAAGCGGTCCAGCCCAGATAACGCATCTGTACAGCCATAAGCCTCTCCTCTCGATTTTTATCCCCACTTCAGCTTGGTACGCAGGATACGGAAGTAGTTCTTCTCTTCGGCCTGGATGAGACGGATGGTGGTCTTGGCCTTGCGGATCTCCACCACATCCTGAAACTTGAGCGCAAATCCCACCTGTCCATCCAGGGTCACCAGCACGTCTTCGTTTTCCGAGGCCAGGATCACCTCGATCTTCGGCGTATCCGGGATCACCAGCGGACGGTTGGTCAGGGTATGGGGACAGATCGGGTTAATGATCAGCGCCGCCATGGTCGGATAGACGATGGGACCGCCGGCAGCCAGAGAGTAAGCGGTAGAGCCGGTCGGGGTGGAAATGATCAGGCCATCGGCCCGAAAGGTGTTCACGTACTCCCCATCCACATAGGTCTCCAGCTCGATGATCCGGGCCAGGGCACTCTTGTTGATCACGACATCGTTTAAGACGACATAGCGGGCAATCCGCTCTCCCTGACGATGGATATGCGTCTCCAGCATCATCCGCTCACTGGTGGTGTACTCTCCACTCAGAATCTGCTCCATGGTCGGAATGAGCTCTTCGATGGTGACCTCGGTCAAAAACCCGAGGCTCCCCAGATTGACCCCCAGGATAGGGACATCATGCCCTTCCACCAGCCGCGCCACACTGAGCAGAGTGCCGTCCCCTCCCAGAACCACGAGCAGATCCACCAGGGAGGGAATGGCAGACTTCTGATACGAAGAAGCAGCCCCGATGATGGAGGCAGTATCGATGTCCATAATCGCCTCGATTCCCCGCTCCTCTAACCAGGTGAGGAGGTTTTTCACCACCTCCGCCGCTTCGACTTTATGTCGTTTGGCCACAATACCTACTCGTTTGATCACTTGCTCTTCTTGCATGTGTCATTCTCCTATATTCGAGGCCCAGAGAGGCATGGTGCGGAGTCCCCTTCATGGCCAAAACTCCTGGAGTTCGGGAAAGGCGAGCAGGTCATCGACCGTATCGATATCCCGACGCTTTTCTACCAGTCTACAGGAAAGACAGGCCTGCCGCACCCGTTCCAGCGTCTGCTCCAGCACGGTCGAGGTGCTCCAGGGAATCTCGTGAAAGAGGGAAGGGAGAGGAGGGGGACGCAGGCCGATCAGGTAATAGCCTCCATCTTCTGCCGGTCCGAGCACGACATCATGGTGTCGCAACAAGGCAAAGGCCTGCCTGATCAAGGACTGATCGAGGCGTGGAATATCCGATCCGACGAGGAGAACGTGCCCAAATCCCCGGGCAAAGAGGTAATCAAAAGCCTGATACATCCGTTCCCCTAAATCTCTTCCCTCTTGCGGGACAAAGGAATAAGCTCCCAACCAGCGTCGGTAGGCAACCAGGGGAACCACAGGGTCGTAGAAGAGGAAGAGGGAAAAGGGGGGAGGGGGATGGAGGAGCCGGGAGAGGTTCTGTTGGAGCAACCATCCATAGAGGGCAGCAGCCCGGTCAAAACCGATCTCCTTCCCCAGGCGGGTCTTGACCTTTCCCGGCTCAGGATACTTACAGAAGACACTCAGCGCGTCAAACTGAGGACTATTTCCTTCAGGCATTCCCTATATCGTGGCGTCTCTCCCCTTTCCCAAAGCCGCCTGTGTTGCGGCCAGACGGGCCACAGGTACCCGGTAAGGGGAACAACTGACATAGTCGAGGCCGACATGGTGACAGAAAGCCACGGAGTTGGGTTCTCCTCCATGCTCCCCGCAGATCCCTACCTTGAGATCGGGTCGGGTGGCTCTCCCTCGCTGGACCCCGATCTTCACCATCTCTCCCACCCCCTCCTGATCCAGGACGATGAAGGGATCGTAGCGCAGGATCCCCTGCTCAATGTAGAAGGGGAGGAAGCTACCCGCGTCATCCCGGCTCAGGCCGAAGATGGTCTGGGTCAGATCATTGGTGCCAAAGGAGAAGAATTCGGCTTCCTGGGCGATCTGACCGGCGACCAGGCAGGCCCGCGGCAGCTCGATCATGGTACCGAGCAGGTATTCGACCTGTACCCCCTGCTCGTCCATGACCTGCCGGGCCACCTCCTGGGCATTCCGCTTGGTGATCTGCAACTCTTCCAGGGTACCTACCAGCGGGATCATGACCTCCGGAATAACCCTCTTCCCCTCTTTGGTCACCTGGCAGGCCGCTTCAAAGATGGCCCGCACCTGCATGTTATAGATTTCAGGGAAGGTGATGCCCAGGCGGCATCCCCGGTGTCCCAGCATGGGATTGAACTCCCGCAGGCTCTCCGTCTTGGCCCGCACCTGCTCCTTGGAAATCCCCATGGTCTGGGCCAGTTCCTCGATCTCGCTATCGAGCCGGGGGAGGAACTCGTGCAACGGCGGGTCGAGGAGCCGGATGGTGACCGGCAGGCCATCCATGATCCGGAAGATCTCTACGAAGTCGGCACGCTGCATGGGGAGCAGTTTGGCCAGGGCCTTCTCCCGCTCCTCCTTGCTCGAGGCCAGGATCATCTCCCGCACCGCATCGATCCGCTTTTCTCCAAAGAACATGTGCTCGGTGCGGCACAGCCCGATTCCCTCTGCCCCAAAGCGTCGTGCCATCATGGCATCCTCAGGGGTATCCGCATTGGCCCGCACACCGAGTGTGCGGTACCTGTCTGCCCACTCCATCAGCTTGCCAAAATTCCCGCTTAGCTCTGCGGTGATCAGGCGAGCTTCTCCCAGGATCACCTCACCGGTGTTCCCGTTGAGGGTGATCAGATCCCCCTCCTTGACCCGGGTGGTGCCGACACGGAACTCACCGGCCGCCTCATCCACATAGAGCTCCTTACACCCGACAATACAACACTTGCCCATGCCGCGAGCCACCACGGCCGCATGTGAGGTCATTCCTCCCCGGGCGGTGAGCACCCCCTGTGCCGCATGCATCCCTCCCACATCGTCGGGAGAGGTCTCCGGGCGGACCAGGATCACCTTTTCTCCTTTCCCCCCCAGCTCTACCGCCTTCTCGGCCGAGAAGACGACTTTCCCCACGGCCGCTCCCGGGGAGGCGGGTAACCCCTTGGCCAGCACCGTATACTTACCCGCCGGGTCTACCATGGGATGGAGGAGTTGATCGATCTGTTCCGGCTCGACCCGACTAACGGCGGTCTTCTCATCGATCAGCCCCTCTTCTACCATCTCCACCGCCATGCGCAGGGCAGCCACAGCCGTTCGTTTGCCTACCCGGGTCTGCAGCATGTAGAGTTTCCCTTCCTGGATGGTAAACTCCAGATCGAGCATATCCCGGTAGTGCTGCTCCAGGCGGTTGGCGTACTCTACCAGTTCCTCATATACACGCGGCATCACCTCTTTGAGCTTATCCAAAGGCTCTGGCGTGCGGATTCCCGCCACCACATCTTCCCCCTGGGCATTGAGGAGGTACTCGCCGTACAGGTGCTTCTCACCGGTAGCCGGATTCCGGGTAAAGGCCACCCCGGTAGCCGAATTGTTGCCCATGTTGCCGTAGACCATGCTCTGCACATTGGCCGCCGTGCCCCAGTCGTCGGGCAGATGGTGAATCCGACGGTAGGTGACGGCACGGGGAACGTTCCAGGAGCGGAAGACGGCCTCGATGCTCATGCGCAACTGCTGGAACGGATCGTCTGGGAAGGATTTCCCCGTTTCTCGCTCCACCAGGGCCTTGTATTCCCTGACCAGGGCCTGCAGATCCTCGGCATCGAGTTCGGTATCCTGGGTAACCCCCTTCCGCTGCTTCGCCTTCTCCAGTAACTCCTCAAACTTCTGATGGGGCACCTCCAGGACGACATCCCCAAACATGTCGATAAACCGGCGGTAGGAGTCGTAGGCAAAGCGAGGATTCTGTGATTTCCGGCTCAACCCTTCTACCGTCTGGTCGTTCAACCCGATATTCAACACCGTATTCATCATGCCGGGCATGGAGACACGGGCACCGGAACGGACGGAGAAGAGGAGAGGGTTGTCGGCATCGCCAAAGCGACTCCCCATGGCCTGCTCCACTCTATGTAAGGCTTCCAGCACCTGCTCCCATAATCCAGGGGGGAACTGTTCTCCCTGACGGAAAAACTCCACACAGGCTTCGGTAGAGATGGTAAAGCCAGGGGGCACGGGTATGCCGAGATTGGTCATTTCCGCCAGCCCGGCTCCCTTCCCTCCTAATAACTCCTTCCAGCTCCCTTCTCCTTCTGCTTTGCCATCCACGAAAAGATACACGTACTTTTTCCCAGTCATTCTCCTTCCTCCACTCCTTGCTGCATGACTCATACCTCCGGTTCTCTATCCAGTTCAAACGCTTCGTGCAATACCCGGGTGGCCAGTTCGGCGTACTTCTCCTCCACCACGCACGAAATCTTGATCTCCGAAGTACTGATCATGATGATGTTGATGTTCTCACGGGCCAGGGTGGCAAACATCTTGGTGGCCACCCCGGCATGGCTCTGCATGGCTGCCCCCACGATGGAGACCTTGGCGATGTTTTCATCCAGCTTTACCTCTCCCGCTCCGATGCTCTCGGCAGCCGCCTTGACCAGGGAAAACGCCTTCTTTCCATCGGTGCGGCTCACGGTAAAGGAGATATCGGTCAATCCATGTTCTCCCACGTTCTGCACGATCATGTCCACCACGATGTTGGCATCAGACACCTTGCCGAAGAGATGGGCGGCAATACCGGGACGATCAGGAACCTGGGTGACGGTGATGCGGGCCTGGTTCTTGTCATAGGTGACGCCCGAGACCACCACCTTCTCTAATTCCGGGACCTCTTTCACGACTAGTGTTCCCCCACCTTCTTTGAATGTCGATTTGACCAAAAGCGGTACCTCGTAAATCTTGGCCACTTCCACAGAACGGGTCTGCAGCACCTTGGCTCCCAGGCTGGCCATCTCCAGCATCTCATCGTAGGAGATCTTGCTGATTCGTCGGGCCTGCGAGACCACATTGGGATCAGAGGTGTACACCCCATCCACATCGGTATAGATCTCGCAGATATCGGCCTCAAGAGCGGCGGCCAGGGCTACCGCCGTGGTATCCGAGCCTCCCCGTCCCAGCGTGGTCACATTCTCCTGCTCGTCGATCCCCTGAAACCCTGCCACCACAGCGATTTTCCCTTCGTCCAACGCCTGCAGTATCCGCGTGGTGTTTATCCGCCGGATCCGGGCCCGGGTATAGGCACTGTCGGTCACGATCCCCACCTGCCGACCGGTAAAGGATTCGGCCGGATAGCCGAGGTCGTTGAGGGCAATGGCAACCAGGGCGCTGGAGACGATTTCGCCTGAGGAGAGGAGGAGGTCTACCTCCCGCTCCACCGGTGAGGGAGATACCTGGTAGGCCAGCTTCAGCAGGCGATCGGTCTCTCCGGCCATGGCCGAGACAACCACCACGATCCGCTCCCCTTTGTCCCTGGCCCGGGCAATGAGCCTGGCCACCTCCCGGATCCGCTCGATGTTGCCGACCGAAGTTCCCCCGAACTTCTTGACCACTAACGGCATAGACTCCCTTCCTCTACCTGGTAAAATTCTCCACCCGGATTAAGACGGTCGGGGCGGTGATCACATCTAACTGATCGATCGCCTGCAGCGCGCGGCGAACATTCCGCTCCTGGGCATGGTGGGTCATCATCACCACCGGAACCGCTCCCCCTTCCCGGCGTCCCTTCTGGATCACCGAGGCGATGCTGATGTCGTTGGCTCCCAGGATCCCAGAAATCTTGGAGAGGACTCCTGGTTTATCCAGGGCGGAGAAGCGGAGATAGTACTCGGACACGATATCCTCGATGTTGCGCATGGCAGAAGCACGGACATGTTGGGGCAGGTAGGAGCGATGCGGGACCCGTAGCACGCTTCCCTGCGTGATGTTGCGCCCGATCTCCACGATATCCCCGATCACCGCGCTGGCCGTGGCCGGACCTCCCGCCCCTTTGCCGATAAAGGAATTCTCTCCCACCTGGTCTCCTACCACAGTGATGGCGTTATAGACCCCTTCCACGCTGTAGAGGAGATGGGTGGAGGGGACCATGGTCGGATGCACCCGCACTTCAACTTGACCTTCAATCTCCTTGGCAATGGCCAGGAGTTTGATCTTGTAGCCGAATTCCTGGGCATAGCGAATGTCGGCCTGATCGATCCGGCTGATCCCCTCGGTATAGACCCGATGGAAGGGGATCTGGACGCCAAAGGCCAGAGAGGCCAGGATGGCGATCTTGTGGGCCGAATCGATCCCTTCGATGTCTAAGGTCGGGTCAGGCTCGGCATAGCCCTTGTCCATGGCCTCTTGCAGCACCGTGGCAAAGTCGCCCCCCTCTGCCGTCATCCTGCTGAGGATGTAGTTACAGGTCCCGTTCACGATGCCGAAGATGGAGAGGAAGCGGTTGGCGACAAAGCCTTCCTTGATGGCCCGGATGATCGGGATCCCTCCTCCCACACTCGCCTCACAACCGATATCGACCTGATGGCGGGCTGCTGCCGTGAAGATCTCCTCTCCATGCTCGGCCAGGAGCGCCTTGTTGGCGGTCACGATATGCTTTCCCCCTTCGATCGCCTTGAGCAGGTAGCTCCGGGCAGGCTCTGTCCCTCCCATCAACTCTACCACCAGATCGATCTCCGGATCGGTCAGCACTTCCTGCACCTCGGTGGTCAGAAGCTGGGGATCAACCCTGATGCTGCGCGGTTTGTGTCGGTCACGCACCGCGATCCTCTTCACCTGAAAGTCGATGCCGCATCGCTCCTGGAGCAGGGTGCGCTGTTGGGTTAACACCTGCACCACGCTGCTCCCAACGGTTCCCAGCCCGATCAATCCCACCGTTACTCTCTGGTTCATACTCCTCTCCTGCTCTTACCCACTGAGTTTTATCACCTTCTTCTGGCTGATGACCCACCGCCGCCTCGATGGCACTGAAGAGAGTCCTCTCCTCTCTCCGTCCTGTACGGCTACCCTTCCCCAGAAACCGCCTCTACCGGGTAAGGTCGAGAACCTTGCCTCTCTATTTTACCGCCGTGTAATCAATCCAGCCAGGTTTTCCTCCTTCTGTATCCGCCTCAGTACCTGCTCTGCCTCTGCCTTTTGCTGATACGAGCCGATCTGGACCCGGTGCCACACCCCCTTGTTCGGGAGGGTCACCGACGACACATACGCGTCAAATCCTTTCCGCTGCAGCTTCTCCTTCAGGTTGTTGGCCAGGGAGAGCTCCCGGAACGAGCTCACCTGGACCGTGTAACGACCCGTGCTGCGTTGAGGTTGCTGCCGGGAAGGGGATACGGGTTTGACCCGGCCCTCTGCCGGAGCCTGCTGTCTCGGAGAGGACTCTGCCGGTGCACGACGCGGGGGTGTGGTGCCAGCAGGTGCCGCCGTTACCTTGGGTTCTGGCGTGGCAGCATACGGTGCCGCCTCCCCTTCCTGTTTTTCCCCTCCCTCCTGGGGCAAGGGGGTCACAGGGACAGGCCTGTCCTCCTCGGCCGACAGGGTACGATAGAAACTCAACTCCTCGATCTTCTTGGGAGCAACCACCACCTCCTCGGTGAGTTGATCAGGGGGAAGAGGCGCTGGATGACCGGCCTCCCCCTGCGTCCCTCGTTCGGCCAGAGCGGTGACCGGATGGGGAGACAACCCCTTACCCACCAGCACCCCGACCAGAAAGACGAGGACACAGATGAGCAGGTATCCCCCGATCAACAGCACGAGTTGTCGCCGATCCAGGCGGAAGTAGTATCCCCGCGTGGAGGACCGGCCAGACGGCTGCTCCTCTCCCTGAGAAGGCTCGGCCTCCTTTCCCCACCGATTCCACCTCTGGAAGAAGGGTTTGCGTGGTGAAGATTGGGCTTCTTGCGCTTTCTCCATCGTCGTCTCTCCCTCTGCTAACCTGATGGCATATCTCCTTATTTTCCCCAGGCTTTCTTCACCACACTTTAACTAAAATCTCAAAAAAGTCAACAAAAAATTCACTTTTGCCCTCTACCCCTGGGGCGCCGGGGGAGGAGCGGAGTAGTCGGGCAGTTCCTCATAGAGGAAACGATAAGATTTCAACTCTCTCCCCAGGTGATGCAACAGCGTCTGATGAAGGAGGTCGCGCACCTCAGAGGCGAGAGGAGCAGCAAGGGTGAGACG
>RFHZ01000421.1 GCA_003696125.1 Nitrospinota bacterium | reverse complement strand
GGTCATTACCCTTTCTCTGCTCCAGCGCTTGCGCTCCCGTGATACCGAGTCCTTTGCAGATAGGCTGCTGGCCGCCCTGCGACACCAATTCGGTGGTCATGCCGTCAAACAGGAGGAGTAGTCATAGAGCAGTCGTTTTTAACGCAGCCAGAGGAAGAACTCCCGGTTCCCTTTGGGGCCGAGGAGGGGGGAGGGGAGAACTCCCTCCACAGAGAAGCCCTGATCCCGGGCAAAACGCACAAGCTTTTGTATGACCGCCTGATGCTTGGCCGGATCCCTGACCACTCCTCCTTTACCCACTTCACCCTTCCCTACTTCAAACTGCGGTTTGACGAGCGCCAGCACTTCTCCGGGAACCCGCAGGAGAGGACGGATGACCGGTAAGACCAGGGTCAGAGAGATGAAGGAGACATCGATGGTTACCAGATCGACCTTTTCGGGGAAGGTGTCTGGAGAGAGGGTGCGGACATTGACCTTTTCCATCACGACCACGCGGGGATCGGTACGCAGCTTCCAGTCTAGCTGTCCGTACCCGACGTCGAGCGCATAGACCTTCCGGGCACCATGCTGCAGGAGGCAGTCGGTGAACCCACCGGTCGAGGCTCCCACGTCGAGCGCTACCTTCCCGGTCACCTGGATGGCAAAGGCCTGGAGCGCGGCTTCCAGCTTGAGTCCTCCCCGGCTGACATAAGGGGAAGGGGGACCGTGTACCACGATGGTGGCCTCTACCGGAACCTGCTGCCCGGCCTTATCGACCCGGTGTCCATTGACCAGCACGCGTCCGGCCAGGATCAGGCGTCTGGCTTCTTCCCGGCTCCGGCTCAATCCCTTTTCCAGCAGTAAAACATCGAGCCGCTTCTTCATCACGATATTCGCTTTGCCCCTTGGGTTGGTCTTATTATCCGGCAATAGGTATCAGTTTAAAGAGACGGGCAAGCTGACCGGCCTTTTTGAGATCTTCTCGACGCAAAGCCTCTCTCACTTCATCCAGCTTTTGGGCATCTTCCAGAGACAGATATGGGGCCCAACCTGTCTCTGTGTCGATCACTTCCACAGTGACTTCGGCCACATACTCTCCCTCACGTACGAGTTTGGTGCGACGCCTTCTGGTCATGGTAATTTTCTCCTCATGAAATCGTTTGTCCATCGTTCTCGGTCTGGCCTGTAAGCCGTAACCACAACTGCCGGTGATGAAGCGTTTTTGGGGATCCCCCATACTACATGAATAGGCTTACCTTGGTGATCCCTTTGCAAGACAAGAACACATGGACCTTTGGGATACTCGGGATAGTCTTCGACTACTATAGCGTTTCTTACCCCATCAATAACATCCTTGACCAGGATATGGTCTTCAGCTAACTCGTCGTAGCCATGCTCTGATATCACTACTTCTTGTCGTGTGACTAAATCGATAATCAACTGTAACGTTTGACTCATGATCTCATTGAGATAGAGTAGCACTCTCTTGGTTTTCAACCCAAGCTCAGAGTTCGCGGGCTAACCATTCTCTCAAAACTCTCGTTCCACGATGAAACGGGCCAGTTCCCGTAGCGTCTCCCCTCGCTCGCCGAAGATTTCCAGGGCAGACAGGGCTCTATCGAGCGCTTCTCGTGCCCGTCGTGTGGATTCCTCCAGTCCCACCACGGCCGGGAAGGTCGCCTTATGCCGGCTGATATCGCTGCCAGGCTGCTTTCCCAGGCGCTCCTGCTCCCCTTTGATGTCGAGAATATCGTCGATGATCTGAAAGGCCAGGCCGATGTTCTCCCCGTACGCGGTCAGTGCCGCCACCTCCTCACCATTCCCCCCGGCCAGCACCCCTCCACTCCGTACCGATACCCGGATCAGGGCGGCGGTCTTATGCGTGTGGATATACTCTATGGTCTGGAGATCGACCTGCTGGCCTTCCGACTCCATATCGACCACCTGTCCACCGATCATTCCAAAGCATCCGGCTGCCTGGGCGATCTCGTTGATCACGGAAAGCAGGGTGGTGGGGGGAAAATGGCGGGTAAGATCGGGATGGGTCAGGAGCTCAAAGGTATGGGTCAGGAGGGCGTCCCCGGCC
>RFHZ01000420.1 GCA_003696125.1 Nitrospinota bacterium | reverse complement strand
TGCACCGTACAACGGGGGATGGCTCGTCAACAGGGTTGTCGATTATCTGTTCATTCATCGCTAGATTATAATACAGGCACAAAAGACCAGGCACAAAGGATTTACACTCATTACTCGTTACTCATTACTCATTACTCCACATCGGGGTCAGGAAATTTGATGCACAGGCACATCAGGGTCACGGCAGGGACGATTCTCCTCGTGTTGCTGTCCAGCAATATAAGCCGGGTTTGGGCGCACGGCTTTGGACAGCGCTACGATCTGCCGGTCCCGCTCTGGCTCTACGTTACCGGAGCAGCGGCTGCCGTGGCCTTCTCCTTTCTGGTCATCGGACTCTTTGTGCGTGCCACTCCCGGGATGCGGACCTATCCCCGCCTGAACCTCCTCCGCTTTCCGGTGGGACGTCTTCTCTCCCATCCCCTTATCCCCGGCCTGCTCAAGCTGATCTCGGTGGGATTCTTCCTGCTGGGGATAGCCACCGGCCTGATTGGGAACCAGAACCCGATGCAGAACCTCACCCCTACCCTGGTATGGATCATCTGGTGGGTGGGCATGGCCTATATCTCGGCCCTGGGGGGCAATCTCTGGGCCGTGATCAACCCCTGGAAGGTGCTCTTTGAGGTCGTAGAAGGACTCTATCGACGCCTCTCCCCCCGCGGCAAGCTGTTTACCCCCTTCCCCTATCCCCGGGCCCTGGGGGTATGGCCGGGTTTTGTTCTCTTCCTCGCCTTTGCCTGGACCGAACTGGTCTACGAGGGACGTGCGGTACCGGTCAATCTCGCCTATATCACGCTGGGGTACTCCTGCCTTACCTGGGCCGGCATGTTCCTGTTCGGCAAAGAGCAATGGCTCCGGCACGGGGAGGCTTTTTCCCTGGCCTTTGGGGTACTGGCTCGTTTTGCTCCCACCGAGATCCGGGTCACCGATCCGGCCGTGTGCGCCACCTGTGAGCTCGACTGCCGGGACCGCGACGGTGAATGCATCAACTGCGCTTCCTGTTTTCGTCGCGCCCCCCAGGAGGCACGGGAGTGGAATCTCCGTCCCCTGGCCGTGGGATTGCTACGCCACGAGACCATCCCCTTCTCCATGATGGCCTTTGTTCTCCTCATCCTCTCCACGGTCACCTTTGACGGTTTCATGGCCACCCCGGTATGGGCCAGGATCGAAAGTGCCCTCTACGGGCTCCTGCCCTCTCTGGGCGGGGAGCGGCTCATGGTGATCCAGACCCTGGGCCTGATCGCCTTTTTTCTCCTCTTCCTTCTCGTCTACGAGCTTTTCGGTGAAGCCATGGCTCTTGCGGTCAGGAGCACGCATGCCTGGGGAGAGCTGGCGCGTGCCTTTGCCTTCTCCCTGGTTCCGATCGCCATCGCCTATCACCTGGCCCACTACTTCTCCTTTCTCCTTATCCAGGGACAGCTCATCATCCCTCTCCTCTCCGATCCGTTTGGATTCGGGTGGAACCTGCTGGGGACAGCCGGGTATCGACTCAACATCGGCATCGTGGGGGCCCGTTTCGTCTGGTATACCGCGGTCATTGCCATCGTGCTGGGACATATCATCGCCGTGTACCTGGCCCATGTCATTGCCCTGCGAGCCCTGGAAGATCATCGTCTCGCCCTGCGCAGCCAGTACCCGATGCTGGTCCTGATGGTCGGGTATACCATGATCAGCCTCTGGATCATGGCCCAGCCGATCGTGGAGAGTAAAGCCCGTCCTTCCCGTACCGCGGTGGCTACGGCACAGGGAATCACCATTCCGGAAGATGCACTCCTCCCCACACCGGGAACAGGCGTGTTCCAGCCTGTGGGCAAGGGAAAACTGGCGCAGGGAAAGCTGGTCTACCGTCTCCTCAACTCCCTCTTTCACGACGGAACCCGCATGACCGTTGCCGATCTCCTCTATCCCTATAGCTTTGCCGCCAAATGGGGAACCCGCTCTTCTGCCGACGATCCGGCTTATGATCCTTATATTGCCCGGGCCACCTCCT
>RFHZ01000419.1 GCA_003696125.1 Nitrospinota bacterium | reverse complement strand
TCCTCTCCTATCCCCTTCTTCGGGCTCTCCCAGGCCGGTTCCCAGGGGGGGAGGATCTTTAAGAGAATGGTTAGAATGATAAAGGGTAAGATCAGGAGGGCGATGCTGACCAGGAGTCCCTCGATGCCTACCAGTTCCATCTTATAGGTGGTCAGTCCTCGAAAACTCTTGGAGAACAACTGGCCACCGATGACCACGTTCCAGCGGGTGGTGAAGATGCCCACCTGGATCAGGATCACGGAGACGAAGTAGAAGAGTCGCCTCAGCTCCTCATTGAAATTGAACAGTTTGATGCTCGCCATGATTCCCAGGGGGAGGATCATCCCCAGGAGGAGCTGGATAACGACCAGGCTGACCAGGAGCTTGTTGATGACCAGCTCGGATAAGATCTTTATCGATTCCTCACTCTCGTACAGCCGGTGGATGAAATCCAGCGCCTCCAGGGAGAAGTCGACGATGACCGCATAGAAGAGGAAAGAGGCCATGCGGTCGAGACACTTCATGTCTATCGGCTCCCCGCGTAGCGGCTTGATGACCATGTAGAGGAGGATGACCAGGGCAATGCCGGAAACGATGGCGGAGAAGAGGAAGACGATGGGCATCAGCACGCTACTCCACCAGGGGTTGGCCTTCACCGAGCCGAAGATGAATCCGACATACCCGTGCAGGAGGAAGGCGGAAGGGATACCGATGATGGTGATGGCCTTTACCGCCTTTTTGTCGAAATTCACCGCCTCGGTACTGACATCTTTGGAAAAGAGGGCCAGGAGCCGGTGAATCCAGCGCATGGGGAACCGCTCTTTTGCCGCCCATAAGACCAGGTCGCGGCGGTACTCAAACCAGATCTCCAGCAAGAGCACCACCATCAGGTACCAGGCGTAAACAAAGCCGAACATGGCCATGGCCGAGCGCAGGTTGGGGGTCAGGAAGATCTCAAACGACCGCTCCGGTCGGCCCAGGTGGAGCAACAGGGGGAAAGGGGCCACCAGCAGGAAGGCCAACGCGGTCAGCAGGGAGAGCCGGTAAGCGGGTTCCACCTCCTTCACGTTAAATACCTTGACCAGGGAGGCCAGGATAAAGGCTCCGGCCACCAGCCCTGTGACGTAGGGGTAGACCACGATCAGGATCGACCAGTGAATCTCTATTTCGTTCGGGTAGATATAACCGGTAACCTGTTCCAGCAGCTCGTAGAGTCTCGCCGTGGTTTCTGCATTCATCTCACCTCTCCATCTAGATTGCTATAAAAGACCTTGGGCTCCGTGTTGAGAAAGGGTTTGAGCACATGCAGTTTATGCATGCGGCGGAACCGGACCAGGGGACTGGCCTGGCTCTTTAAATCCCCAAAGATCCTGGCCTGGGTGGGACAGACCTCCACACAGGCCGGGAGCAACCCGCGCACGATGCGGTGATAGCAGAAGGTACATTTATCCGCGGTCCGGGTCACCGGGTGCAGATAGCGCGCCCCGTAAGGGCAGGCCTGAATGCAGTACCGGCAACCGATGCACCGATCACTATCCACCAGGACCACTCCATCCTCGGTCTGAAAGGTGGCCCCTACCGGGCAGACCTGCACGCAGGGGGGGTTGTCGCACTGGTTACACAGCTTGGGAACGAAGAAGCTCCGCAGCAGTTCCTTCTCCTCGGGAACCCCCTGTTCTAAGGTCTTGGTCCCGCCATCGATGCTCTCGACCACGACCTCCCCATCGGTCTTGATCACGTATCTCTCCACCCAGGTGCGGAAGAAGAAGGGCTCCTCTGGTACCTCGTTCTCCGTTTTACAGGCCACCACACAGCGCCCACACCCGATGCACTTATCCACCTCAACCCCCATCCCATAGTAGTGCTCCTTGGGATCATACTCGACCCCGGCCCGCGCATAGTACTCGCGGGTGTCATAGTCCTGCCCGGTAGATTCGGTGGTGGCTCTGGCCGTAACCGATACACCCTTGAAGACCCCTCCGATCGCTCCGATCAGGAAGATGAACTGCTTTAGAAATCCTCGTCTCTCCATTATCTCGCCTCCGGCATATGTGGATAATGACATTGCCAACAGAGATACCGTTCTCCATGGGTGGCCAGGTCTATCTTGGGAATCTCCCCATCCTGTGTCCCCACCCGGTGACACTTCCCGCAGAACTCCCTCTGCTCCGGTTTGCTCGGTCGTACACTCCGGGGGGTCACCTTATGTTCATCAGGAACGGTGTGACAGGTGGTACACTCCAAGGGAGCATGGGGAGAAACCGCCTTGGTGCGGACGATTTCGGCATGGCAGGCCTCGCAGGCGCGGGGCACCTCCGGGGGCTCCGGGTCATGGGGGCTGTGACAGGTTATGCACGGCTCCAGGGGATTATGGGTGCGGGGGTTGATCTGGGGAAAGCCGGTGGGCCTGGATGGATTATAGGTATGGCATAAGGGACAGAACTTCCTCTCGCGTGGTGCCGGTGGCCTGGTCTCAGAAGGGTCGTCGGCATGTGCCTGGGCCGGGCCATGACAGGTCTCACAGGAGAGGTTCCGGTGATGCCCTTCCCTCTTGGTCTGGTACTCTTCCTCATGACACTCCGTGCAGGTGTCTGCCCCGGCATACTTGAGGTTCTTGGAGATCTCTCGCGCAATAGCCGAGGCCCTCTGAAATCCGGTCTCTTTCAACGCGGGTGGGATGACATGGATGCGGATGAAGAGCACCACCCCGATCAGGATCACGGCCACAATGGCCAGGCGGACGACGGCGTCGGGAAGCTTGCGCCGGAAAGAGAGGATGATGCCGATAGCGATGATGATGGCCACGATAAAGACGGCTGCCGGCCGGGTCAGGGGTTCTGGTACCCGTTGCCAAAGCTGTAGGAATTTTTCCATCAATCTTCTCCTTTACCTCCTCATGCTAGCGTCCCAAACTTCCTGTTTTCTCCGACTGGAGTGGCCTGCACCAGCAACGAGGCATTCTGTCACTCCGAGGTGACAAAATGTCTCGCCTGTGCACACCACCTCCCTGCAGGCAGAAGCCATACAGCCGCTGAAACCCCGGGTTCTTCCAGACTTCTCGGCTCCTTGCCGGTCAAAAATCTTCTGCAGATCACAGAGTGAGGGGGTAGGATCTATCCTTCTACAGTGTAGAGCAAAAAATATGCCATCCCTTTCTTCTTTCCCCTGGCATAAAAATTGCCCGATCTGTTATATAATAAGTAAGGAGGGGTATTTCCTCCTGGATTGTTCGCTGAGATGGAAAGGCTGGAGACGGCCAGCCCAGGGGTAGGAGAACGAGGTGTGCAGGTCTTAAGAAAGATGCAAACCCTCAAGGTGAAGGTCATTGGAGGGATCGTCCTCACCGTGTGCTTGCTGACCCTGCTCTTCTTTTACTTTCTATATAACCTGCATCGTGGGCAGTTGTTCCGCAGCCTAAAGGACTCTACCACCGAGCTGAGCCGGCTGATCGAGAGCAGTCTCGAATATGCGATGCTCTCTCATGACCTGCGACTCCTCATCGAGATCGTCAAGGAGCTCTCCCAGCAGCAAGGGGTGGAGAGTGTGCGTATCCTCGACCCGCATGCGGTCATCCGGATCACCCCAGAGCCTGAGTTGCGGGGGAAAGCGCTGAACCGGGGCGATCCCAACTGCCAGGTCTGCCATCGTTTCCCACCGGAGCAGCGGGAGAATGTGGCCATCATCACCACCCCAGGGGGGAAGCGGGTCTTTCGCACCATGACCCCGATCTACAACAAGCCCCCCTGCTATACCTGTCATGACCCGGGGCAGCGGATCAACGGGGTGCTCCTCATGGACTTCTCCCTCGCCTCCATCGAAAAGCACCTGCGTTCCAACCTGCAGGAGATGGTGCTCTGGATGGTGACCATGGTCTCTTCCATCATCCTGGTGGCCAGTATCCTGTTGAACAAGGTGGTGCTGAAAAAGCTGAAGATCTTCGTGGAGAAGAGCCGCCTGATCGGCCAGGGCCACCTGCACGAAGCGATCCCGGTGCAGGGCAAAGATGAGATCGCCCAACTGGCCGAAGCCTTCAACCAGATGACACACAACCTGGAAGAGTCGATGCAGAAGGTGCAACAGCACAAAGACTACCTGGAGAACCTGATCAACAGCATCTCCGACGGCATCGTGGTGCTGGACAGAGACCACCACCTGGTGCTGGCCAATCGTGCCTATCGTACCCAGTTCTCTGCCCCTTCCCAGACCGTGCACTCGATCGTCTTTGGGGGACAGGGAAACCTGAACGCGGTGGAAGAGACCTTCCAGCAGGGAAAACCGCACACCACCGTCTCCCTGCTCCGTTTTGCTGACGGAGAGGAGCGCTACGTGGAGATCTTCTCCTCTCCCCTCTTTAACGAACGGGGGGAGGTCTTCCAGGTGGTAGAGGTGTGGCGGGATATCACGGCCCGCAAGCACTTAGAGGCCGGTCTCAGCCATGCGGAAAGGCTGGCCTCCCTCGGTGTGCTCGCCTCTGGTATTGCGCATGAGATCAACAACCCGCTCGCCTCGGTCACCACCTGTATCGAAGGGTTGCAGCGACGCTGGAAGCTCTTGCCGCCAGAGCGCAGGCTGGATACGGAACTGGAAGAGTACCTGCAACTGATCCTGACCGAAATCCAGCGTTGCAAGGAGACCACGGAGAAGCTCCGTATCCTCTCCCGCAAACCCCGTCCCTCTTCCGACTTCATCGATCTGAACCGGGCCTTGCGGGATACCATCTCCCTGCTCACCTATGAAGCGCAGGCCAACCAGATCCAGATTCTGGAAAACCTCGATCCCCACCTCCCCCTTATCCGGGGAGATGAATCCCAGCTCAGACAGGTCTGGCTCAACATTGCCCTCAACGCCATCCAGGCCATGGAGTCAGGTGGTGGAACCCTTTATCTCTCCACCTGCTGCACAGAGGATGGGGTACAGGTTACTTTCCGGGATACCGGGCCGGGGATCGCCCCTGAAGACCGGGGCAAGATCTTTGAACCCTTCTTCACCCGCAAGGAGAAAGGGACCGGACTCGGCCTGTTCATCGCGCACTCGATTATTCATAGTCATGGAGGGAAAATCAGGGTAGAGAGTGCCCCGCAACAGGGAGCCACCTTCATCATTACCCTGCCGGTCGAAGGCATTTCCCCTGTTATTCCGCTTATTCCCTATCCAGAAAAGGAGCTGTTGCATGACACCGAAGATCGTGGTGTTGATCGTCGATGATGAAGAGACTTTCCGCAAGGTATTAAGCAAGGAACTGGCTTTTATGGGCTATGAGGTCATTGCGGTTCCGGGCGGAGAGGAAGCCTGCCAGGTGGTGAGACGCCGCGAAATCGATGTGGTCCTCCTCGATATCAAGATGCCGGGGATGGGGGGAGTGGAAACGTTGAAACGCCTCCGGGAACTCTCCCCTCTCACCGAGGTGATCATGCTCACCGGTCACGGCACCATCGACGATGCGGTCCAGTCGATGAAGCTGGGGGCGTACGACTATCTGACCAAGCCCTGTAAGCTGGATGAACTGGAATCGGTGATCCTCAAGGCCTGGGAAAAGAGGAATCTGGTCCGGCAAAACGTGGCCTTACGACAGGAGCTCACCCGCAGAGAGCAGTTCCCCTATCTCATCGGCCAGAGTCCCCAGTTGAAAGCGATCGGTGAGATGATCGAAAAGGTCGCTCCCACCGACTCCACCGTGCTTATCCAGGGGGAGAGCGGGGTGGGGAAAGAGCTGATCGCCCGCTGCATTCATCGCTCCAGTAACCGTCGCGACCAGCCCTTTATCGTCGTCGATTGCGGCTCGCTGCATGAGCACCTGCTGCAGAGCGAGCTGTTTGGACACGAGAAAGGGGCCTTTACCGGTGCGATCACCTTAAAGCACGGCCTCTTTGAAGTCGCCGATCAGGGCACCCTCTTCCTGGACGAGATCGGGGAGATCAGCCCGGCCATCCAGGTCCAACTGCTGCGGGTCCTGGAGACCGGGACCTTTCGCCGGGTAGGAGGAACCAAAGACCTGGCGGTCAACGTGCGGATCATTGCTGCCACCAACCGGAACCTGGCCCAGCTCATGCAGGAGGGGAAATTCCGCGAAGACCTCTACTTCCGGCTGAACGTCATCAGCATCACCGTCCCTCCCCTCCGGGAACGGGTGGAGGATATCCCCCCTCTCATCGAACACTTCCTGGAAAATATGCCCATCCCCAGCCGGCGAAAGAAGCGGGTCTCTTCCGAGGCCATGGCCATGCTCTGTGCCTATCCCTGGCCGGGCAACGTGCGCGAGCTGAAAAACGTCCTGGAACGGGCCGTGATCCTCTCCGAAGGGGAAGAGATCACCCCGCACGACCTCCCCTCTAATCTCCATGGAGAAGGGGATTTCGTCGTAGAGGGCCCTGCCGGGTACCTCTCCCTGGAGGAGATAGAAAAACAGTACATCGCCCGTCTCCTGCGCGAGTTTTCCGGGCATCGCGCCAAGGTGGCCAGCATCCTGAAGATCAGCGAGCGAAACCTCTACCGCAAGATCAAGAAGTACAACCTGTAGCCCGCCTCCCCCTGCCATTATGACAGGGAGGCCTGTCAAATAGTCAGGAAGAGGAGGAGAACCCCTTCCCCTCTTCCTTTTCCTCCCTCCTCCCCTCTCCGGCTGACAAAATGGCAGCCTTCCCCTCTCCCTTCCCCTCCCCTTTCCCGGCCCTGCCCTCCTCCTTATCCCTTGCCTCAGGCGGCAAAAGCCGTCTTCTGCTCTCTTCCGGCCGTGGCGGCATACAATTTGCTCTTTCTACCGGCCGTGTTCCCCTGTGTCCCAGCCCTTTTGGGAGGAAGAGCTTATGCCAGAGATCTTGGTATGCACCGGTGATCAAGAAGAGCCATCTGCTCTGCTCTCGCTTCTCTCGGCAGAACGTCACACGGTAGAAGAAGTGCACAGTGCCACAGAAGCCATCCAGCGTTTACTGGCCAAAACCTTCCAGGCAGCGATTTTTAGCATTCCTTTTCGCGGGATCGATGCGTTGGAGACGCTGGCCCTGATCCGGCAGATCGCGCCTTCGCTCCCCATCATCGTCCTGGCCGAGAAGGATTCGCTGGAGATTCAGCGGAAGGTGCGGCAGGAAAAGATCTTTTACTACCTGATCAAACCGATCGATCGTGAGGAGTTACATGATGTCTTGCAGGCAGCGATAGAGCGAGGGTCAAAAAAGCGGTAAGCATCTTGGGAAAGGAGTACCTATGAAAACCATACTGCCCTTTCTAATCGGATTTATCCTGGCCTTTGGAGCGGTGGTGGCGATTTCCCAACCCTGGAACCCTGCCGTGTACCAGCCGATCGCCTTTAACCACAAAAAGCATGCGGTGGAGCAAGATCTCCCCTGTAACTTCTGTCACGAATACGTGGAAGAGGCGTATTTTGCCGGGCTTCCCAGTGTGGAGATCTGTCTGAACTGCCATGATTCGCCGATTACGGACAGCCCGGAAGAGGAAAAGATCCGGCAGCATGCCCAGCGGGGAGCAGAGATCCGCTGGAAAAAGGTGTACCGGGTGCCAGATCATGTCTACTTTTCCCATCGCCGGCACGTGACCATTGCCGGAATCGCATGTACCCGCTGTCATGGGGCCATTGCCGAGAGTGAGCGACCACCGGTACGGCCGGTCATCTTCCCCTCTATGGAGAACTGCATAAACTGTCATCGTCAGCGCAAAGTGACCACGAACTGTAATGCCTGTCATAAGTGATACCGCAACTAGGCGAGGGAGATAAGGATGAAGAGACGTGACTTTCTCAAACTGGCGGGAGGAGTGGTAGCAGGAGCGGTGCTCTCTCAACCTGCTCTGCGTTTCCTGGAGACCTTGAGCCAGGGAGGAGGCGAGCGGGTGCTGGCCGGACCAGAGTCCTGGGTGGTTTCCAGTTGTCAGCAGTGCACAGGGGGATGTGGGATCCGGGTACGCAAGATCGCGGGCTGGCCGGTCCGGATCGAAGGGAATCCTTTGCACCCGATAAACCGGGGTGGACTCTGTCCCAAAGGATTGGGAGGATTACAGGTCCTGTACGATCCTGACCGCATCGTCGGTCCCCTCCAGCGCAAGGGGAAGCGGGGAGAGGGACAGTGGCAGCGGATCAGTTGGGAGGAAGCGTTAAGCCAGGTGGCCAGCAAGCTCCAGGCCCTGCGTGAACAGAACAAGCCGCATACCCTGCTGGTCATTGGTGGGCAGTACCGGGGGTTGATGTCCGGGCTGCTCCAGCAGTTTGTCCAGGCCTTCGGCTCACCCAACTACGTGAGCACCGCCAGCGGGTGTGAAGGCACCCCCCTTATCCACTACCTGATGCAGGGGGTAAGGGAACAGATGGTCTACGACCTGGAGAACACCAACTACTTCCTCTCCTTTGGCTGTAGCTTTCTGGAAGCCTGGTGGTCTCCGGTACGCCAGCTCTACGCGTACGGTCATATGCGCCAGGGACGGCCGGTACGGGGGAAGATCGTGCAGGTCGATCCCCGGCTTTCCGTTACCGCCATCAAGGCCAACGAATGGATTCCCATTCGTCCCGGCACCGATGCCGCCCTGGCCCTGGGTATCGCCCATGTCTTGATCAAAGAGGGCCTGTACAACCAGGAGTTTGTAGAAGAGCACACCTTCGGCTTTGAGGACTGGACCGATGAGCGAGGGGAGAAGCATCAGGGATTCAAGAATTTAGTGCTGCAGGAGTACTCTCCCGGTACCGTCTCCCGTATCACCGGGGTGCCGGTGGAGACGATCATCCGGCTGGGACGGGAATTTGGAGAGACCTCTCCGGCGGTGGCAGCCGGAGAACGGGGCAGTACCCTCTACTCCAATGGGGTGTACACGCGTATGGCCATCCACGCCCTCAACGCCCTGGTGGGGAGCATCGATGTCCCGGGTGGGGTGCTGGTTCCCCGGGAGGTTCCCCTTACCCCCTTCCCGCCGGTGAAGCTGGATGCCGTTGCCAGAAAGGGGCTGAACATGCCGCGTCTGGACGAGGCGGGAACGACACGCTTCCCACTGGCCACCAGCGTGATCCAGGCCCTTCCCGAGAACATCCAGCAGGGAAAACCGTACAAGCCGGAAGTAGCCCTGCTCTACTACGCCAACCCCTGCTTCTCGCGGGTCCAACCTGACCTCTTCCGCCAGGCCCTGGACCAGATCCCCTTTATCGTCAGCTTCTCCCCTTTCCTGGATGAGACCACCATGTTCGCCGATCTCGTGCTCCCCGATCACACCTATCTGGAGCGCTGGCAGGACGATCCGGTCTCTCCCAGCCTGGGGTACCCGGTCTTTGGCCTGCGGCAACCGGTCATCGAACCCCTCTACGATACCCGCCACACCGGGGATGTGATCCTGGAGCTGGCGCGACGGCTCGGGGGAACCGTGGCCAAATCACTTCCCTGGAAAGACTTCCAGGAAGTGCTTCGCTTCGGTGTCGAGGGGATCTACAAGGCCCAACGCGGGTACATTGCCGGAAACCCTTCAGAGGAATTCTGGTATCGACTCTTTGAGAAGGGAGGGATCTGGGCTCCCTCGTACCGCTCCTTTGAGGAGTTCTGGGAGCAGTTGCAGGAGAAGGGGGGCTGGTGGGATCCGGTCTACCAGTACCGCGACTGGAACCGGGTCTTCCGCACCCCCAGCGGCCGGTTTGAGTTTTACAGCCGCACCCTGGCCCAGGAGCTGGATCGCCTGGCCCAACAAAAGGCGGAAAGCGGTCAGGTCTCCCTGGAAGAGGCCCGCGATCAACTCCTCGCCTCCTGGAAGATCACCACACGAGGAGATCTGGTCTTCCTCCCCCACTACGAACCTCCTCGCTTTATCGGCGAGGAAAAGGAGTACCCCCTGCACCTGGTGACCTACAAACCGATGGCCCAGGCCGGCAGCCGGAGTGCCAACCAGCCCTACCTGCAGGATATCCTGGGACCACACCTCTACACCCGCTGGGATTCCTGGATTGAGCTTAACCCGGAAACGGCCAGGGAGCTGGGTATCGAAGATGGGGAAGAGGTCTGGATGGAATCGCCCCTGGGCAAGATCCGGGTCCGGGCTCACCTCTATCCCGGGGCCATGCCCGGCGTGGTGAATATGCCTTACGGGTTGGGACATACCGCCTATGGACGGTGGGCAAAAGGAAGAGGGGCGAATCCGAATAAGATCCTGGGGAAAGAGTACTGTGCGATAGGGGGCCTTCCCGCCTTCTTTTCCACGCGGGTGAAACTCTCCAAAGCGTAGAAAGGAGTCTGATATGCCTCGCTGGGGAATGGTCATCGACCTCGATAAATGCACGGCCTGCCAGGCCTGTGTCATTGCCTGCAAGATGGAGAACAACATCGCTCCCACCAATCCGGATGCGGCCTGGCAGGGAGGGGGGATGCTCTGGATCAAACTGGTCAACGCCATCGAAGGCGAATATCCGGAGACCAGGGTACGCCTGATCCCCCGTCCCTGCATGCATTGTGAGCATCCTCCCTGCACCAAGGTCTGCCCGACCAAGGCCACGTACAAGGATCCAGAGGGACTGGTGGCCCAGATCTATGGCCAGTGTATCGGGTGCCGGTACTGCGCCAATGCCTGTCCCTACACGGTGAAATACTTCAACTGGGCCGCCCCCTCCTGGCCCTCTCCCCTGGAGAAAGGACTCAATCCTGACGTGGCGGTACGGCCTAAAGGGGTGATCGAGAAGTGCACCTTCTGCCATCATCGCTTGCAGAAGGCCAAAGAGCAGGCCAGGGCGGAGGGGAGAGAGTTGCGGGAGGGGGACTATGTCCCCGCCTGCGTGCAGTCCTGCCCGAGTAAAGCCATGTATTTCGGAGACCTGGAAGATCCGAACAGCACGGTGGCAAAATTGGCGAGAGAAACGCGGGCTTTCCGATTGCTGGAAGATCTGGGAACAGCCCCCCAGGTCTATTACCTTGCGGAGGAGGACTAAGACGATGGAAGGGAACAAGTACAGCGCAGAGGAATATGTCCTGCTCAAGCCGGTGATGGAGACGGGCAAGGGGTTTTACTTCCTGGTAACGGTTTTGGTGTTGATCGTCCTCTGG
>RFHZ01000418.1 GCA_003696125.1 Nitrospinota bacterium | reverse complement strand
GTTTGAAAGGAGCCCATCGATGCCTCTTATTGAAGCGTACACCGGTCACCCCCTGATCGATGTGGGTCTGGCAACCTTGACAGCCTATGCCCACAAACGCCATCCTCGCGAGCTCACCCAGCACGATCTGCAGAGTGCAGCCGACTACATGGCCCGTAACTATGTGGTGAATCCGCTGCGCTCTTTTTTGACTGTGGCTTTCCCTAATTCTGGTTTCACCAATCCGGCCTTCTTCAATAGCCCGGACAAGCAACAGCGCTACGCAAAAAATGTTCTTTATGCTTACACCGTGGCCGAATCCACAGGTGACCGGGATCCCTTTCTGGACGTACCGGCCACTGCTCAATCCTATGATATCAAAGGGGAGCTTCCACCGGGGCGAGCCTACCGACAGCATGTGCCTCTGGTCACGGGAGAAGGCTGCATCAACTTCTATCCGTACGGTGATCCAGGTCTTCCGTTACATGGGGTCACTTTGCTGGCTATCCATGCCCTACCCCTGGGATGCGCCAAGGTGGCCGGACGTCTTCTGGCCGTACACAGCGATCATCCGGAGCTTCTCCTCTATTTTGCCAAGATCTTCTTGACCGCCAATCTCAAAAATATCCAGACTGCGCAGACGGCGGGTGCGAAGAAGCTTCCTGAGACCAGCCCACATCGGGCGCGGACCCTGCTTATCGACCATCTCATGGATGCCATGCGCGAGCAGCGACGGTGGGGGATGCTCCAGGAGCCGCCACCCACGCTTACCGCATATCATTTTACCAACAGCGGGCGGGGTGCGGATCTGAGCATCTATCCTCTGCCGTTGGAAGTGGCCGGTTTTCTGGCGGCAGTCCAGAGCCCTGGTTACGCTGAAGCCTGGGCAGCTCTGGTGCGGAGAGGTTGGCAGATCACCCATACCAAGCGAGGTAAAAAAGCCCCCCCACCTACCTATAATCGGCTCTACGAGGACCTGTTCCAATTACCCGAACAGGCAGCAACCTTCATCCGACGGTATTTCTTGCGACGTCCCGGCGGCCGACTCTGGGACGAGAAGGATCCGACCCAGACCTATGATACCCTTCGGGATGCTGCGCTCATCTCCTGGCATCTTACTCAACTCTTCCTACGAAAGGTGATGCTCATGGACGAACTGCGTATCCAGCACATCCAGGCTTTGGGCGATGACCTGGCAAACTACATTGTAGCGCAGAACGATCGGCGTTTCTTTCGTCACTTCTACATGGCGAGACGCTACGATGAGGTGCGGGCTGCTCTTATCAAGGCCTCCCAGGCTCAGATCAGGCGGGGCCAGCCACCGTTGATCACTCTGGAGCGTTTCTTGGCTGTCTTTGAACAGACAGGAGGTATCCCTGCCACGGACTGGCGCCTAGGGCGCGATCTGGTTCTCATCCGCATGTTGGAGCGTCTTTTTGAGCAGGGATGGCTACAAGCACACACGGAAGAATTGTCGGCAGCAGAGGAATTGACCGAGGAAGAGGAGGAAGAAACCATGTGACCTGGGGATGGTATCGATAGCAGTATAAAATTCCCTGCACAGAGATTTCCCCACCTATCAAAG
>RFHZ01000417.1 GCA_003696125.1 Nitrospinota bacterium | reverse complement strand
GGTCTCCCTCGGCAAAACGGGTAAAGCGGAAAGGGGTGAGATCAACGGTTGTCGCCTTCCCCTGGGTGATGAGCTCAGCCATGGCCAGTCCTATGGCCGGCGAGAGCTTGAAGCCATGACCGCTGAAGCCGACCGCACAATAGAAACCCTCCAGACCGGGGAGAGGTCCCAGGATCGGGTGCCAGTCAGGCGTAACCGTAATCGGTCCGGCCCATCCCCGGACAAAACCGGCATTCTCAAAAGAGGGGAGCCGCCGGCAGAGCTTTTCGGAAATACCCTGCACGTACTCCGGATCGGCCTTTTCGTTATACGAATTGGGATCGTCGATCCTCCGCTTTTCCGGGGCAATCCCCTCTGTCCCTCCGATCAGGGTAATGTTTCCCGTTTCCGGGCGGAAGTAGGTGTCGTGCAGGGGATCGACCACCACCAGGGGAGGGTTTTCCTCTGGTTGCTTCGGCTGGAAAATGGCGACCTGGGAGCGCAACACCTGCAGAGGGAACTCTACCCCGATCATCTTCCCCACCTCTTGCGCCCAGGGTCCAACGGCACCGACGACAATCGGGGCCTCGATCGTCCCCTTATCTGTGACCACCCCTTTTACCCGCTCCTTTTCCACCAGCACCTGACGGACCGGGGTACCCATGTAGACCTTTCCCCCTAACTCCCTGGCCCTGTTTACAAAGGAGGAGAGCACACTATGCGGATCGGCGTATCCCCCTTCCGGCTCATATGCCCCTACGGCAACCTCAGCGGTGTTGAGGGCGGGAAAAAGCTCTTGCACCGCTTCTGGGGAGAGGAGTTCAGACCTGACACCGAGGGCATGCTGCAGGGCAACCACCTCTTCCGTCGCCCGCTGCAGCGCAGGGGGGGAGATCTGGAGCCAGCCGGTCTGCCGGAAACCGGCGCTTCCCCCTACCCAATCGGGAAAGTGCTGAAAGATCTCCAGGCTCTTTTGGGCCAGGCGGATGGTGACCTCATTGGAATAGTGCTGCCGTACCAGCGCCGCCGACTTTCCCGAGGATCCTGCCCCTGGGATATCCCGCTCCAGCAAGACCACATCTCTCATCCCTTGCCTGGCTAAA
The DNA here is from genome assembly GCA_003696125.1 of Nitrospinota bacterium. Lineage (GTDB taxonomy): Bacteria > Tectomicrobia > Entotheonellia > J063 > J063 > J063. Next base: position 2,382 of record RFHZ01000417.1, on the reverse strand, counting down.
TGGTAGAAGATGCTCGTCCCGATCACTCCGCCACCGATAACGATAGCCTCTGCGCTCTTTTGCATCCCGCCTTCCTCCTCTCCGGAGATACGCTCTTGCCGACGTGTGCTCTCGCAAAGGGGGAGTTTCTCGCCGTCCCCAGGTCTCCTGTACCCGCTGCGCACCCTGAACCATGGACAGCAGGGAATGTCCCCTTTTCTCAGCATGGCAGATACCAAACCGACTGTGGGTACAGTGTAACAGATCCCAGGGTATGACGCCAGCGAAAAAGGAGGGGAGCGGATTTCTGAGGCAGGAGCGGTTTTGCTTGACCTCCTCTCCTCTCTCGAGGCATAATAATAGGCAACGAGATCAGAGAGACGACCTGTCTGGCAAGAGGGAACATGGCCCGGGGGAGAGCCAGATCCTCCTGGACAGGAGGCAGAAGACCAGGGGAGGAGAAATGATCCTTACCGTTCCTCGCTTACCAGCCCCTATTCGCAAAACGATTCGGGTTCCAGGCTCCAAGTCCCTCACCAACCGTGCCCTCCTTATTGCCAGCCTGGCCGCCGGCGACTCGACGATCAGCGGAGGGCTGGCCAGCGATGATACCTATTATATGATCAGGAATCTCCGTCTCTTAGGTGTCCCCATCCGGGAGGAGGAGACAGGCTGGATCGTGTCCGGGCAGGACGGGCATTTTCGCGGGGGAGATCTCGAGCTGTACGCCGGGAACGCCGGGACCACGGTTCGCTTCCTCACCGCCCTCACCTGCCTCGTTCCCCACACCCAGATCATCACCGGTGACCAGCGCATGCAACAGCGTCCCATCCAAGACCTGGTGGATGCGTTACGCATGCTGGGTGCTTCTATGGAGAGCCGGAACGGGTGTCCGCCGGTAACCGTCCGTTCCTCTCGCCTGCAAGGAGGGAAGGTTCGCGTGCGGGGAACGATCAGCTCCCAGTTCCTCTCCGCCCTCCTGATGATAGCGCCGTACGCCGAGCAGGAGGTCTTTATCGAGGTAGAAGGGGACCTGGTCTCACAGCCATACGTAGACCTGACCCTGGGGGTAATGGAAGCCTTTGGAGGAGAGGTGTGGCAGGAGGACTATCACACCTTCCGGGTGGGAAACCGGCATTACACCGGTCGTCCCTATCCGGTAGAAGCCGATCTCACCTCGGCCGGGTACTGGTTTGCCCTCGCCGCCCTGACCGGAAGCGAAATCCGGGTAGCGAATGTGCATCCCCAATCACGCCAGGCGGATAAGGCGCTTCTCCCCATCCTGCAGGCGATGGGATGCCGGGTAACCTGGGGAGACGGGGTGACGGTCAGGGGACCGGAAAGGCTGCGGGGTGCCGGCGAGGTGGATCTGGGGAAATTGCCGGACAGTGTCATGACCCTGGCCGTTGTGGCTGCCCTGGCCGAAGGGGAAACCCGGATCAGGGGGGTGGCCAACCTGCGGGTCAAGGAGAGTGACCGGTTGCGGGCAACGGTGACCGAACTGCGGAGAATCGGCATCGAAGCAGGGGAACTGGAGGACGGGTTATGGGTTCGGGGAGGAAAACCTCACCCTGCCGTCATCCAGACTTACAACGATCATCGCATCGCCATGAGCTTTGCCATTCTGGGCACAGCAGTAGGAGGGATCTCCATCTGTGATCCCCAGTGTGTAAACAAGAGCTATCCTACCTTTTTCCGGGAATTGGAGAAGCTGGGCACATGAACATCATCCTCACCGGCCTCCGGGGTAGCGGCAAAACCAGTATCGGTCAACGGCTGGCTGAGCTGCTCTCCCGGCCGTTTATCGATACCGATACCTTGATCAAAGCCGAGGCAGGGATGTCCATCCAGGAGTTTGTCGCCCAAAAGGGGTGGGAGGCGTTCCGTGATCTGGAGCATGAGATCACCCGGCGCATCGCCACCTGTCAGGATGTGGTCATCAGTACCGGGGGGGGATTGCTGGTCTTTGAACGCAATCGCAGACTCTTAAAGCCCTCCGGGATCGTGGTGCTCCTCTATGCCTCTCCTGCCATCCTGGCCCGCCGGGTGGAACAGCAGGAGGGGTATGGTGATCGTCCCCCCTTGACCGATCAGAAGAGTCTGGTAGAGGAGTTCCAGGCCATCTGGCAGGAACGGGAACCTCTCTACCGGAAGGTGAGTGATCTGATCTTCCCGGTAGAGGAGGAGACATCCGATTTCCGGCAGGACATCGAGAGGAAAGCACGGCAGCTTCAGGCCGTCCTGGCCCCGTACCTGTAAGCGCTTCACGGCGGCAGATCCCGTTTTCACAGGGGAGCGAAGCAGTCTCCGGTTCCACGGGGTTGTGCCTGTTCCAGAGATCAGATAGGAAAGCCCGCATGGCAAATACCCAGCAGACAGGGGGAGGAGAGATGACGGATATCC
>RFHZ01000416.1 GCA_003696125.1 Nitrospinota bacterium | reverse complement strand
TGAAAGGGCTGGGGGTGCGCTGTGCCCTGTGGCGGCGATACAGGGAATGGGAAGCAGCGGCAAGGGATGTGCACCATGCCCTGCACCACGTGTTACAGATCGATTCCCCTTCCCAATCGCTGGGACAGGAGTTTGTTCGCTTCGTTTCCCGGGTACGGAACTTCTCTGCTGAAGAACGAGTCCATATGTACGCCGCCCTCGGGGAGAGGGCGGATCTGGTACAGGAACTCCTGGAAGGGGAGGAGCACGCATGAACCCGGCCCCAGATCTTCCCCTGGCCCGGCATTTTACACTGCTGGTCTACCCTTTCCGCCATGCCTTAGCCGGAGGAGAGCGGAGAGACCTGCTCCAGGCCCTGGAAGGACGCTGGCTCCCCTGGTGGAGCCGACTGGATCGTGATGCCCTGAAACGGACTCTTGACGACACCTACTTCTTCCTCCCCTATCTGCGGGAGATGCTCTTTCCCGAGGCCACTCACCTCTCCCCTGGCGATCCCTCCCAACAGTTGCTCGAGGCCACCCGCTGGGCCAGCCTCCCCCTGCCAGAGCTCGGGGATAGGGTTTCTGAGGATGCCGTACTCCGTCTCACCTACAATCCTGAACAACTGGCAACCTTAAAACCCCTGCAACTGGAATTTACCCGTCGCAATGTCGCTGGCGAGCGCATAGAGCATTTCACTATCCCCTTTGATCTCTGCTGGGTCGATGTGGTGCTCTTCCCCCAGCAGGTCGGGGTGTTGATCCTCAAGGTACAACGGACAGGAGGAGAAGGAAGCGTCAGGGACCTCAACGATTTCCTCTTCTATCTTCGGCCGATTCATCCTCTGACCATCGATTGGGTGTTGGCAGACTGGAGGTGCAAGTTGCAGGGAGCGCATCCTCTTACCTGCAAGACCCGTGATCTCATCGACTTTCTCCTGCAAGGTCTGGCAATGCCAGACACCATCGTTCCAACCTTAGAGAGATACCTGGAGCATCTTGCGCATCATCCGACGGCCCCTCGAAGCACAGGCCGGAAAGAGGGGCAGGTCTATGGCCAGGCGTTCCACCTTTATACCTATGCCTGTCTTGCTCAGGATGCTCTCCGCAAGGCAGAAGAAGAGCAGGGGACAGCGCATGGCTTTGCCTCCCCGGCAGAGCAGGCATTGTATGAGCTGGCCACCGGTACCGATACGACGCAGGAGGATTACAGGCCGCACCCCACGCAGGTGACCCGGCTGAGGGAGCAGAACAGCATTGCCCTCTGGGAGAATTGGCAGGGGATGGCCCTGCATCAGAACGTCGTCTTCTTGGGTCTTCACCCGACCCGCTTTACCCGGTATGCTCTGGCGCATAACGTGGAGAGCGACTACTTTCATCTCTATCTCCTGGTCCTCTACCAGAAGCTCCGGCTGAGTCTCCTGCATGGTGAACTGATACGCCGTCACACCCACTTCTACCGCAATCTCCATGAGGCTCGTCTCTTGTGGGAGGCGTTTCTGCAGTTTCGTGATCATTACTACTTCACCGAGGTGACCTACCGTCCCCAGGGCAACGAGCTGTACCAGCGGTTTCGACACGGGTTGCGTGTACCCCCCCTGTACGAGGAAGTCACCGCCGAGGTGCGAGAACTCCATGAGCATTACGAGCGACGGTACGAGCGGCGCCTCAACAGCCTGGTCTACTTCCTCACCTTTGTTGGACTCCCTGCCGGTATCCTGACCGAGCTCTTTGCCGGTGCGCTGATCAGGCAGGCCACCTGGCCGGAATTCTTCCTCTGGGTTCTGGGGGTGTATCTCTTTCTGGGAGGAGGATGGGGACTCTACCGCTTATGGGAGCGGTTTATCAGAGGGCGTATGACCGGGTTCTGGACCCGGATACGGAAGTGGTACCGGCTCTTGCGATGATACATCGCCGATATGGGGTGGTGGCCTGAGAGGAGAAGGAACTCGCCTCAGATCTGGGCCTGTAGCTTTTGCAAATCGTGGATGGTCACCCGCTTCCCCTGCACGCTGAGGATCCCCTCCTCCTGAAAACGACGCAGGATACGGGAGAAGGTCTCTGGCGCGGTTCCCAGTAGAGAGGCCAGCTCTCCTTTGTTCAGGGTCAGCGTGATGAGTACCCTGTTGCTCGACTTTTGGTAGGCCTGTTCCCAGAGGTATTTGGCCAGGCGGCTATGAGCCTGTTTCAGGGTCAGGTCTTCGATGACAGAGACGAGATAGCGGCAACGGCGGGTGAGATTGGCGATGAGCTTGCGGGACAGGGCAGGATAACGGTCGAGGAGGGCCAGGAAATCCTGCTTCTGGATGAAGTAGAGAAGCGAGGGCTTCACCGTTTCTGCCGTTGCCGGATAGGGTCCGCCATCGAGGACCGGAACCTCGGCAAAGCTCTCTCCTGGACGGGCGATACGCAGCACGACCTTTTTCCCGTCTGGCGTGGAACGGGAGATCTTTACCGCACCGCTTTTGAGGCAAAAGAAGCCGTGGCAGGGGTCTCCCTGGAAGAAGAGGATGTGGTGTTTATCGTACTGCCGGAGCTGGGTTGCCGACGCGAGCTGTTTCAGGTCAGGGAGTTCCAGATTGTTGAAGAGGGGAACGGTTTTTAACCAGAGTAGTTCCTCGAGATGCATGCCGATACCCTAATACTCTGTTCTGGGAGTCTATTTATCTCACCCGGTCGAAACGCTCTTCCTCCTTTGGGCCAGGGGAGCCAGACGCCTCCCTACCTCCTGCAGTGTCTCTTCCCGTTTGGGAAAGGCGAAGCGAACCAGCTGTCTTCCCAGTTCCTTATGATGATAGAAGCTCGTGCCCGGTACCACGGCCACACCACACTCCTTCACCAGCCAGTGGGCAAACTGGAAGTCATCGCTAAAGCCGAAGGGGGAGATATCTGCCAGGACATAGTAAGCTCCCTGGGGAGGGTAGAAAGGAAATCCGGCCTGTTGCAGGATGGAGAGCATAGTCTGTCGCTTCCGGGCATAGGCCGCTTTCAACTCCTCGTAGTAGGTTAAAGGGAACCTGAGGGCAGTAACACCGGCTTCCTGGAAGGGAGAAGGGGCGGCCACGGTCAGGAAGTCGTGTACCCGCCGGACCGCATCGGAGAGGGTCGCCTGGGCCACCACATAGCCGACCCGCCATCCGGTCACGCTATAGGTTTTGGAGAGCCCGTTGATCGTGATCGTCCGCTCCCACATGCCGGGAAGGCTGGCCAGGCTGATGTGTTGACGGTCGTCGTAAAGGATATGCTCATAGATCTCATCGGTGATGGCCAGCACGTCGAACTCCTGGCACAAGGAGGCGATCTCCTCCAGTTCTTCCCGGGTAAAGACCTTGCCGGTAGGGTTATTCGGGTTGTTGATGACGATGGCCTTGGTGTGGGGACCAAAGGCGGCTCGCAATTCTTCCCGGTCAAAGGAGAAATCGGGAGGGTGGAGCGGGACAAAGACCGCCCTGGCACCGGATATGATGCTTCCCGGTTCATAGTTTTCGTAAAATGGCTCCAGGATGATCACCTCGTCTCCCGGGTTGAGGACGGCAATCAGGGCAGCCATCATCGCTTCGGTTGCTCCACAGGTCACCGTGATCTCCTGCTCAGGATCGGCTTCGATCCCGTTGTACCACTTCACCTTCTCCGCTATGGCCTGCCGCAGGGGCAGGGCTCCCCAGGTGATCGAGTACTGGTTGTAACCGCCCTGTATGGCCCGGATGGCCGCTTCCTGTAATTCTTGGGGAGGATCGAAATCCGGAAATCCCTGTGCCATGTTGATCCCGTTGTGGAGATCGCTGAGGCGAGTCATCTCTCGGATCACCGACTCGGTAAAGCGGGTTACCCGGTCTGCTATCTTCACGCTTGTCCTCCTATGGCTTCGTGTTGTATGGCCTTGACACTCTCTTCATGGATGATCTGCAGCACGGCTCGCTTGACCCGCATGAAGGTCTCTGTGGTCAGCATCTCGTAGGTACGGGGGCGCTCCAGGGGAACTTCGATCTCCTCCCGAATCCGGCCAGGACGGGCCGACATGACATAGACGCGGTCGCCTAAGAAGATGGCTTCATCCACGTCGTGCGTCACAAAGAGGATCGTCTTGTGGGATTCTGCCCAGACCTTGAGTAACAGTTCCTGCATGAGGGATCTGGTCTGGGCATCGAGAGCCCCAAACGGTTCGTCCATCAAGAGGATATCCGGATCATTGGCCAGGGCGCGGGCAATGGCCACGCGTTGTTTCATCCCCCCCGAGAGGCTCTTGGGATAGACATTCTCAAAGCCCTTTAACCCGACGATATTGAGGAAATGCGAGGCGATCTCCCGGCGTTCCTTTTCCGGAATCCCTTTGATCTTCAAGCCGAATTCGACGTTCTTCCGCACCGTAAGCCAGGGGAAGAGGGTGTAGGATTGGAAGACCATCCCCCGATCCGGACCCGGACCGGTAATCTGGCGGTTGTCGAGCAGCATCTCTCCGGCCGTCGGTTTGATCAGCCCGGCGATCATCCGGAGCAGGGTCGATTTGCCGCATCCAGAGGTGCCGACAATGGTGACGATCTCCCGGTCGTAGACCTGGCAGGAGAGATTATCGATGGCCAGGATAGAACCCGAGCGGGTAGTATAGGCCATGGAGACATTACGCAGCACCAGTTTGGGAGTAAGTTCAGCAGACACCGGGGATCATCCTCCCTCTTTTTCTGACCAGGGGAGACAGATATGGTGCAGGATCTTGAAGGTCTGGTCGGTTACCAGACCCAGAAAGCCGATGACGAAGAGCCCGACAAAGATCTTATCGGTGAAGAGTCCACGCATCGATTGCAGGATGACATAGCCCAGTCCCTTATCCGCCGCCACCAGTTCGGCAACGACCAGATAGGTCCAGGCCCAACCCATGGTGATACGCAGGTTATCCATGATTCCGGGTAAGGCGGCCGGGATCAGGACCCGGGTCACCACATGCCGCCTGGTTGCTCCCAAGGTATAGGAGATCTCCAGCAGCTCTTTTTGCACATTGGCCGAAACGTCAGCGATAAGAAGGATCAACTGGAAGAAGGTACCGATAAAGATCACGGCGATCTTCTCTTCATCGCCGATACCTACCCAGAGAATGAGGAGCGGGATCATGGCACTGACCGGCAGATAACGGATAAAATTGGTGATCGGTTCGATCACCGCCTCCACAATCTTAAAGCTTCCCATGAGCATCCCTAAAGGAACAGCCAGGATGGCGGCCAGGATAAATCCGGTAAAGATCACCTTCACACTGGCCAGGACATCGATCAGGAGGTCTTCGGCCAGGAACATCTTTATGCCGGCCTGGATGACCTGGGTGGGGGAGGGGAGAAAGATCGGTTCCACCAGACCAGTATAGGTCACGCTACACCAGGCGGCAAAGAGGAGGGAGACGGTGAGCACACTGGTAGAGAGATACACACGCTGCGGAATATGGACCTTGGGCTCGAAATAGGGGGAGAGTTTGGCTCTGATCACTCCTTTTTTCATCATAGACAGCCTGCTTTCCTGCTTGCTGAAAGGTATTCCCCTGCTCTTGGTATTCATCCCCGCGACTTTCCCTGCCCCCAGTGGGTACAGGCAGTATCACCCCTTCTGGGGGCAAGGAGTTCATTGCGCGATTACTGGACGAACTTCGTCTCGATGATCTCCTCTGGTTTCGGCTCCCAGCTCAGTTTCCCAAAGTCTTTCCAGATCTGGATCGCTTTGGCCGCCGTGGTAAAGATCGGTCCAGGGTTCTCTTTGGTACCGAAGAACTTCCGATTCTCTTCCCGTCCCAAGAGCTTGACTCCCTGCAAGGTCTCGGCAAAGACTTTCGGGTCTTTCAGCCATCCCCCTACCGCCTTGGCCATGAGGGTATTGGCTTCTTGTGGATGCTGCTTCCAGAAGTCGACGGCCCGGAACCAGGCATTGACCACCTTCTGGATATCGGCAGAGCGCTTTTCTACCACATCCTTCCGGAAGATCAGGATGTCAACGATGAGTCCCGGTGTCTGGCTGCTGTCGATGAGCAGGTGTCCATGTGGTGCCTGCTTCCCTCGCGTCAGCCAGGGTTCCCAGGTGACGGCGGCATCGACCTTCTTGGCCACAAAGGCGGCGCCGGCATCAGGGGCAGACATGTTGACCACCGTGATATCCGACTCTTTCAGACCGTGTTGCTGCAGGAGGACGTTGACCCAGAACTGGCTTACCGATCCCAGGTTGAAGGCGACCTTCTTCCCTTTGAGGTCGGCAATGCTCTTGATCTCCTTGTTGGCCACAATACCGTCGCCACCAGCCGAGTCGTCTAGAGCCAGGACCATCACATAGGGGATCTCCTTTTTACTCTGGAGAATCATGGTGTCAATGGTGCTGGCCAGGCCATCCAGCCGGCCGGCTGCCAGGGCCGCAAAGCGGGGGGTCGGCTCCTCCATGGTAATCAGCTTCACCTCCACCCCCTCCTCGGCATAGAACCCCTTTGCCTTGGCCAGGTGCAGGGGACCGTACCCGACCCAGGTAGACATGGCAATCCGTAAAGGCTCTGCCACCACCACAGCCGTGAGCGCAAAGACGAGCAAAAAACTCCACAGCACAACTTTTCCCCATTGCATACCCTATTCCTCCCTTGACAAAAGTCCCTTGGCTTCCACGTCCACTGATGACATTCCTTCTAACACATTTTCTTTAAGCGCGTCAAGGAGAAAGATGGTTGCCTGGCGGTGGGAACTCTCCCTCTTTTGTGCTATAATACTCTACAAGACAAGGCCTGTCGAGCTGTGGATAAGGGTGAGGTGGTCTACAGGGGAGTTTCTGTAAACAGTAACCTGTCTAGCAGCGTGAGGAAAGGGAGGATGAAGAAGATCGGAATACTCACCAGTGGAGGAGATTCTCCTGGCATGAATACGGCGGTGCGGGCGGTGATTCGCTCCATTCTCTCGCGTGACCCTTCTGCCGAAGTCTGGGGAATCTATGATGGGTACAAGGGATTTGCCGAAGGCCAGTGGAAACAGATGGACTGGAAGGCTCCGCGGGGCTGGCTCCGTGAAGGAGGAACCTTTCTCCGCTCGGCCCGCTACCCGCTTTTTAAGGAGCCCGAGGTGCGACAGCGGGCCTTGCGGCGGTACCTGGAGGCTGGATTTACCGGTCTGGTGGTCATCGGAGGGGATGGGTCGCTCCAGGGGGCCCATCTGTTGAACCAGGAGAGCCCCTTGACGGTTGTAGGGGTGCCGGCAAGTATCGATAACGATATTGCCGGGACCGACATGTCCATCGGCGCCGATACGGCACTCAATACCATTGTGGAGAGTATCGATCACCTCCGGGATACCGCGGAGTCACACAATCGAGCCTTTGTTATTGAGGTGATGGGGAGGAATTGCGGGTACCTGGCTCTGGTCAGCGGTCTGGCCTCTGGAGCCGACTATATCTTCGTGCCAGAACGGGAAGGGGGGGAGCGCTTCGAGCAGTTCCTGGAGATGATCGAGATCCTGCAGGACCGGGAGCGAAGGGAACAGCAGAGCAGCGGCATCATCATCCGTGCCGAAGGGGTCGATTTCTCCACCGATTATATCACCCAGACCCTCCATTTAAACAAGGTCATGAGCAAGGAGACCCGTCCGGCTGTGCTCGGCCATATCCAGCGTGGAGGGATCCCTTCTGCTTACGATCGCCTGCTCGCTACCCGGCTGGGAGATGCTGCCGGAGAGCTGGTGGTGCAAGGAATGGGAGGGGTCATGGTCGGAATCCGCAGCCAGCAGGTCGTAACCACCCCTCTGGCCCAGGTGATCACGGAGACGAATCGCTGGACCAAGCGTCTCTCCCAGCATATGCGAGAAATCCTCGACATCAGCCAGCGGATGTCGTACCGGCACAAGAGCCGGCGCAAAGAGTACCTCCCCTCGACCATAGGGGTACTGCTGGGCACCGATTATGTGCCCGGTCTCTACCTCGTCCTGCGTGCCATGGTCCGGGAGGGGTGGCATCGAAATGTCACCGTTCTCGGTATCGCCGATGGATTTGACGGCCTGGCCGCAGGAGAGGGGTGGATACACGAGCTCCAGTGGGAACACCTGTCCATGCGGAACGTGCTGCTCCCCACCTATATCAAGATGACGGCCAGTCCCCATTTCCACTCGGAAAAGATCGGGCAGATGGTGGAGAATATCCAGAAATACGGGATGGAGGGTTTGGTAATCGTCGGTGATATGCAAACCCTCAAGCATGCCGAAGAACTCCATCTCGCCCTTCCCACTCCCTTTCCGATCCTCTTCATCCCGGCCGGTTTTGCCGGCCCCCTCTCCTTGACCATGCGCTCCCTCGGCTTTGATACTGCCCTCAACCAGATCATGCGCCACCTCGATATGATGGTGCAGGCCACGGCGGCAACCAAGCGACTGGGATTTGTCCAGCTTGCCGATGCCGAAACCGATTTCCTCTCCCTGCTGGCCGCCATTGTGGGAGGATGCGAGCAGGTCTTCATCCAGGATTATCCCAAGGATACCACCCGGGCCATCGCCGATGTGCTGGAGAGTATCCGACAACAGCAACGAACCAATGCCACCATGATCCTGACGCAGGAGCGGAGTCAGGAGATTGCCGAGATCGTGGCCCAGATGGAAGACCAGATCAAGCAGGATGCGACCCTGGCCCAGATGCTGAGCGCCCAGGGGCAGATCGCTGTTACCGATACGCTCAAATACCAGCAGCGGGGAGGAAAACCGACCGCCTATGATCGTCGGTTGGCCACGCTTTATGGCGTGGCAGCCATCAACCAGTTCATCCTGATGAGTGAAGAGCATCAAAGCGGCATCCAGCCGGTAGTCGATATCCAGCGCCAGGCCAATCTACAGGAATTCTGCCAGCTCTTTGAGCGCATGTCCCTTGCCGGATCGGCTCGTGGAGCGGAGGGGACCTGATAGAGGGGGGTATCGGTGGAATGGGAAGAGCAAAAAAGCGGGAGGAAGGGACGGAGACGAAGGCTGGGAATACTCCTGGTCCTCGTTCTGCTGGGGAGCGGCTTCATCCTCCAGCGCTTCTTGACCGCAAAACCCCTGGCCGTTGAGGTGGCCTTGGTACAGCGAGGTACCGTCGAATCCCTTGTCCCTTCGGTTTCATCTGGGACCGTTACTCCGGGGAAAGAGGTGATCCTGAGTGCAGAATACCCGGGAACCATCAGGCAGATCCTGGTACGGGAAGGGGAACGGGTAGAGGCCGGAGCCACCATTGCCCGGCTGGATGATCGCGAAGCACGGAATCGGGTGCGGTCCCTGGAAGCCAGTCTTCGCGCTGCCCAACAACAGTTAGAGCAGGCGCGTCTCGCCTTGCAGATGACCGCCTCTCTGACCGATGCCACCCTGGCCCAGGAGAAGGCTCGCATGGAGGAGGCCGAGCGGAATTTCTCCCGCATCAAGTCCCTCTTTGCCCGCAAGCTGGTGTCAGAGTCGGCGATGGATCAGGCCCGTACCGAGTATGCCGTGGCCCGCAAGCGTTTCGAGAGTGCTCTGGCCAGCCTGCGGGAGCGGGAGATCAAAGCGCAGGCGGTCAAGGTGGCAGAGGCAAAGGTAGAGGAGCTTACCGCCTCCCTGG
>RFHZ01000415.1 GCA_003696125.1 Nitrospinota bacterium | reverse complement strand
GACCGCATCATTCAGATCGAAGACGAATCGACCATCAATATGCCGCTGATGGAAGCGGTGTCCAAGCTGCGTGGTCCCCAAGGGACCAAGGTGACGATAACCATCATGCGCGAGGGATTTTCCGAACCTAAAGAGATCACCCTGGTCCGCGATATCATCAAGATCCAGAGTGTAGAAGCGCTTTACCTCGGCCAGGGCATCGGGTACGTGAAGATCAAGAACTTCCAGGGGAACACCACCGACGATCTCCGGGCGAGCCTGGCCCGCTTCCGCCAGGAAGAGGAGGGGTTAAAAGGGTTGATCCTGGACCTGCGGAACAATCCAGGGGGCCTGCTGGAACAGGCCATAGCGGTCTCTGATCTCTTTCTCTCCTCGGGCACGATCGTGACCACGGTAGGTATCGGGAATCAGTACCGGAAATCGACCAAAGCCCATGCCTGGCGGACAGAAGAGGAGTATCCGATCGTCGTTCTGGTGAATGAGGGGAGCGCTTCCGGATCGGAGATCGTTGCCGCTGCCTTGAAGAACAATGATCGCGCCGTGGTCATCGGTAACCAGACCTTCGGCAAGGGGTCGGTGCAGCAGTTGTACAATCTCCCTGATGGGTCGGCCCTGAAGCTCACCGTGGCCCAGTACCTGACTCCAGGAGACATCTCTATCCAGGCCATCGGGATTACCCCCGACATCCAGGTTCTCCCGGTAGAGATCAAGGAAAAAGAGATCCGCTTCTTTGCCCTGCAGGAGGCACGCAAGGAGAAGGACCTGCAGAGAGCCTTTAATGAGTGGGGAAACAACCAGGAAAAACCGTTTACCACGATTCGCTACTACCTTCCCCCCACCGAGGATACGCGTCTTGACATCGAGCTCTCTCCGGAAGAGAGACGGCAGAGACTCCAAAACGATTTCTATATCCGCCTGGCCACCAGGATCCTCCACTCGGCCTCTTCCTGGAAACGGAGCACCATCCTGCAGGAGGTGGGACCGGTTATCAAGGCGGTAGAGCAGAAGGAAGAGGAGGCGATCACGCAGGCTCTCCGCACCCTGGGTGTCGACTGGACCGTAGGAGAGCAAGGGAGTGAACCGCCACGCCTCTCCGCCACCGTCCGGTTCGATAAGGAGGGAGGAGTTGTGCGGGGAGGAGAGGAGTTGCAGATGACGATCACGGTGCAGCACGAAGGGGGTGGTCCGGTCTATCGTCTCTCTGCCCGTACCGAGTCGGCAGATCCGACCTTTGATAACAAGGAGTTTGTCTGGGGAAAGCTGCAGGCCGGGGAGAGCAAGTCCTGGACCGTGTCGATCAAGGTCCCCAAGGGGGCGCTGACGCATGAGGAAGAGGTCAGGGTGAAGTTTCGAGAGTATTTCAACCACACCCCTCCAGACCTCATCCAGGTGGTGACCGTACAGGGACTCCCCCGTCCCCGCTTCGCCTATGCCTACCGGATCGTTGATGATGGCACACACCAGTCGGTCGGAAACGGGGATGGCATTATCCAGCGGGGGGAAACGATTGCCCTGCAGGTGATGGTACAGAACCGGGGAGCAGGCCCGTCCGAAGAGGGGGTGGCCTCCCTGCGCACACGACGTTACGAGGAGATCTTTTTGCAACGGGGACGGGTCAAGATCGGGTCGATCCCCCCTGGAGGCACAGAGGAGGTGTTTTTCCTCTTCCAGGTCCGGGAGAAGCTGGAAGGGGAGGAAGCGCCTCTGGAACTTTCCATCATCGATCCGGTTTTCAACGAGATGCTGTTCGATAAGATCACCCTTCCGGTAGCCGATACGTTCAAACCGGAACTCCTGGCAGCGCGTCTCATCGAGCGACAACCACCGCTGATCCAGCTCTCCGAGCCGGTCCCGGGCAGCGCGGTAGATACCCCGGAGATTCGCCTTGCCGGTACGGTCAGGGATGAAGGAGAGGTCAGGCATCTCTATATCTTCGTTAATGAGGATAAGGTCTTCTTCCAGACCGGCCAGAACGGCCAGGGTACGGAAGCGCATTCTGTCCCTTTCTCCACCCGGGTGAAGCTGAAAGAGGGGAACAACCTGATCATGATCGTGGCCAAAGACGATGATGATCTGACGAGCAGGCGCTCGTTCATGATCCGCAGGAGGTAGGCCGGGGAGCCGATCCCTTTGCACTCGCTGCATAATGTGCTATAATGAGGCGTCTTCCAGAAGTCCCTGAACCCCTCTTAGACAGGGGGACGTGTCGAGCGTCCTTGAGACCTGTTATCACGAGAGAGGAAAGAGTTGAACCTAAGTAGTGACAACGTTTGAGGAGAGGATCATGCGTAAAGGCATCCATCCAGAGTATGTTGATACCACCATCACCTGTGCCTGTGGAGCAGTATTCCATACACGCTCTACCAGGAAAGAGATCCGGGTAGAGATCTGTTCCAACTGCCATCCCTTCTTTACCGGGAAGCAGAAACTGGTGGATACCGCAGGCCGGGTAGAAAAATTCCAGCAGAAGTACGGGCTGCAGGAGCAGAACTAAACGGAACATCATCTCGAGAAGAGGCCTCGGTCTATGTTTGAAGAAAAACTGAAGCGGCTAGAGAAACGCTATGAAGAGTTGAACGAGCAGATGAGCCGTCCAGAAGTGGTGAGCAACCCACCCCTGTTCCAGCAGTACGCGCGCGAGCATGCAGAACTGCGCAAGGTCGTAGAACTCTACCGGACGTATCAAAAGGTATGCAGAGAGATCGACGAGGTAAAGCAGTTACTGGCCGAAGAAAAGGAGGAAGAGTTACGGGCCCTGGCGGAAGAGGAGCTGGAAAAACTGCGGGAGCAGCGGGAACAGTATACCCTGGAGCTTCGTCGCCACCTCCTCCCTAAAGATCCACACGATGAACGGGGAGTCATCCTCGAGATCCGGGCGGGTACCGGTGGGGAAGAGGCGGCCCTTTTTGCCGCCGATCTCTTTCGCATGTACACCAAATATGCGGAAAAAATGGGGTGGAAGGTAGACATCCTCGACAGCCATCCGACCGGCATCGGGGGATTCAAGGAGATCATTGCCGCTATCGATGGGAAAGGGGTCTACAGTCGCCTCAAGTTTGAGAGCGGCACGCACCGTGTCCAGCGCGTTCCGGAGACAGAAGCCTCTGGCCGGATCCATACCTCGGCCGTCACCGTCGCCATCTTACCAGAGGCGGAGGAGGTGGAGGTCGAGATCAAACCAGAGGATCTGCGCATCGATGTGTTTCGTTCCTCTGGTCCGGGGGGACAGAGTGTCAACACGACCGACTCAGCGGTACGCATCACCCACCTCCCTACCGGCCTGGTGGTGAGCTGTCAGGATGAGAAGTCGCAGCATAAGAACAAGGCCAAAGCCTTGAAAGTGCTTCGAGCCAGGCTGCTCGACCAGGTGGAAAAGGAACAACAGGCCAAGATCGCCCAGGAGCGCAGAATCCAGGTGGGCAGTGGTGACCGGAGTGAACGGATCCGGACTTACAATTTCCCGCAGGGCCGGGTTACAGACCACCGGATCAACCTGACCCTCTACAAGTTAGAATCCATCCTGGAAGGGGAACTGGATGAGTTGCTCGATGCCCTCCAACTCGCCGATCAGAGTGAAAAGCTCCGTCTGGTTAGTGTAGAAGGTGCACAGGAGTGACCTGGACCATCAAGACCGCACTGCAATGGGCCACGCATTATCTGCAGGAACAGGGAATAGAGAGTGCCCGACTCGATAGTGAACTCCTCCTGGCGTATACACTGGGCACAGACCGGGTTCACCTCTACCTCCACCCTGACCGTCCCCTCTCTCCCACAGAACAGGAGGTTTTTACCACCTTCCTGCATCGCCGTGCTCACCATGAGCCACTCGCCTACATCACGGGAAGGCGGGAATTCTGGTCGCTAGAGTTCCTGGTGACCCCTGCCGTGTTGATCCCCCGTCCCGAAACAGAACTGCTGGTGGAGCAGGCCGTGCTCCTCTTGCAGAAGATGCAGGGACAGGGGGAACCGCTTTGGGTCCTCGATATCGGTACCGGGTCTGGAAATATCGCGGTCAGCGTGGCCACAGCAGTCCCGACATGCCGGGTCGTGGCCCTCGATCGTTCGTGGGCAGCGTTAGGTGTCGCCCGGCACAACGCGGTTCGACATGGGGTGGATTCCCGTGTGCATCTGGTACAGGGAGACCTGCTGGCTCCTTTCCAGACAGAGACCTCTCCTTTTGCCCTCATCCTCTCTAATCCCCCCTATGTCCCTGCCGCCGATTGGGAACATCTCCCCCCGACGATCAAGCAGTATGAACCCCGCCTGGCCCTGGATGGGGGGAAGGAGGGGATAGACTACGCAGAGCGGATCATTCGAGAAGCGCGCTTCTACCTGCGGCCAGATGGATACCTTCTCTTGGAGATGGGAGAGGGACAGGCCGCCTCCCTGCTCGCCCTCTGCCAGGACAACGGTTACTGTTGCCCTGCTCTGATCAAGGATTATGCGGGTATCGACCGGGTACTCATCGCGCAGGGCAAGCAGAAGGGAGCGGCGATGAGGGATAGGAATGGAAAGAATGCGTATTGAGGGGGGGACCCCTCTACAGGGGTGTGTCCGGATCAGCGGGGCGAAAAACGCCGTTTTGCCTATCTTGATGGCCACCCTCCTGGCAGCAGGAGAGCATCGGATCTGCAATGTGCCGCGTTTGCGTGATGTAGAGACCAGCATGCGACTCCTGCAGGAGCTGGGGGCACGCGTCGAGCGGGAAGGGGATGTACTGGTGGTCGATACGACATCCGCCACAGGAGAAGAGGCTCCCTACGAGCTGGTCAAGACCATGCGCGCCTCCTTCCTGGTCCTGGGACCTTTACTGGCCCGGTTCGGTTATGCCCGGGTCTCCCTCCCCGGTGGCTGTGCCATCGGGGCCCGTCCTGTGGACCTGCACCTTAAGGGATTGCGGGCCATGGGAGCTGACATCAAGATCGAGCATGGCTACGTCGTGGCCCGGAGCAAGCGTCTGCGGGGAGCGCACCTCTATATGGATCTGGTCACCGTCACCGGTACCGAAAACCTGATGATGGCTGCGGTGACGGCAGAAGGGACTACCGTGATTGAAAATGCGGCCCGCGAACCAGAGGTGGTAAACCTGGCCGAAGCCCTGAACCGGATGGGAGCCCGTGTCCAGGGAGCGGGAAGCAGCACCATCACCATCGAAGGGGTCTCTGCCCTGCGACCCTCTGTGCAAGAGGTGATCCCTGATCGTATCGAGTGCGGTACCTTTATGGCCGCTGCCGCCATCACCGGTGGAGATGTCCGGATCGAAGGGTGTATTCCCCAACACCTGCAGGCGGTCATTACCAAACTGCGCGAGAGCGGGGTCTGGATAGAGACCGGTGATACCTGGATCCGGGTCCGGGGTGAGGGCCGGCTGCGTGGGGTCGATGTCATCACCATGCCCTATCCCGGGTTCCCGACCGATATGCAGGCGCAGATGATGGCATGCATGACCCTGGCCCACGGCCATTCGGTCATTACGGAAACGGTGTTTGAGAATCGATTCATGCATGTCGCCGAGCTGCAACGGATGGGGGCCGATCTCACCATCGACGGGCATAGTGTCCTGGTCCGGGGGGTGGAACGGCTGAGCGGGGCTCCGGTGATGGCCACAGATCTGCGGGCCAGCGCTTCGTTGATCCTGGCCGGACTGGCTGCCCAGGGAGAAACGGTCCTCTCCCGCATCTACCATATCGACCGGGGATATGAACGCATAGAGGAGAAACTGGCCCGTCTGGGGGCCAAGATCTGGAGGGAGCGATGAAGGAGAGATTGACCATTGCGCTCCCCAAGGGCCGGAACTTTGCCCAGGCACTCCGGCTCTGGCAACTGATCGGCTTCGATACACGTGAGATCACCGATGATACCCGACGCCTGATCTTTGAAGATCCGGTCCACCAGGTGCGCTTCCTGATCCTCCGCCCGACCGACATCCCTACCTATGTCGAATACGGGGCGGCAGATATGGGCATCGTGGGCAAGGATATTCTGGCCGAGCAGGATCGAGACGTGTACGAACCGCTCGACCTCCGCTTCGGTTTCTGTCGCCTGGTGGTGGCGCAACCGGCTGATTTGACCGGCCGGGAACCGGTGAGCGGGTGGTCTACCATGCGGGTTGCCACCAAGTTTCCGCATCTGACCGAGAAATACTTCGTGAGTACCGGACGGCAGGTGGAGATCATCAAGCTCTACGGCTCGATTGAACTCGCCCCCCTGGTCGGGCTGGCAGAACGGATCGTGGATCTGGTAGAAACCGGAAAGACCTTACAGGAGAATGGCCTGGTGGAGGTAGAAGAGATCCTCAAGGTGTCGGCACGCCTGGTGGTCAACCGGGCCAGCCAGAAGACCAAGTACGAACGGATTACGGCCATAATCGATGCGCTGAAAGAGGTTATCTGATGGTACAGGTTTACTATGCAGCAGAACTCAGCCTGCCCGAACTCCTGTCCCGCCTGCGCAGACGGGACCCAGGGACCTCGTCTACGGTGGAAGCCTCGGTCCGCTCCATCCTGGAAGAGGTCAGGACAGGGGGAGATGAGGCGGTGCTGGCCTTGACCGAACGCTTTGATGGGTACCGTCCTGCCTTAGACGAGATGCCCCTCCCTGCTGCTGCGATTGCCGAAGCGTATCAACGGGTCCCAGAAGCGGAGATCGAGGTCTTGCGAGCCGCGGCGGAAAATATCCGCACCTTTCATCAACAGCAGGTACGCCACTCCTGGTGGTATGAAAAGGGAGGGGTACGGCTCGGTCTCCGCTTCCAGCCCCTGCACCGGGTAGGGGTATACGCCCCGGGCGGGGAGGCGATCTACCCTTCTACCGTGTTGATGACGGCCATCCCGGCCCGGGTGGCCGGAGTGGAAGAGATCCTCCTCTGCACCCCGGCTCGTGGCGGACGGATTCACCCGCTGTTGCTGGTTGCCGCCGATATCGCCGGTGTCAAGAAGATCTTTCCGGTGGGAGGAGCCCAGGCGATTGCGGCCATGGCCTATGGCACGGAGAGGGTGCCGGCCGTGGATAAGATCGTGGGACCGGGCAACGTCTATGTGGCTACGGCCAAGCGGATGGTCTTTGGCCAGGTGGGTATCGATATGATTGCCGGACCGAGTGAGATCCTCGTCATCGCCGATGACAGCGCCACACCGGCATTTGTGGCCGCCGATCTCCTCTCCCAGGCAGAGCATACGGGAAACGAGTTCGTGGCCCTGCTCACCCCTTCTCGGACCTTAGGGGAAGCGGTACAGGCAGAACTGGAGCGCCAACTGTCGACCCTGCAG
>RFHZ01000414.1 GCA_003696125.1 Nitrospinota bacterium | reverse complement strand
GGATATCCTCTATATCCGGATCGACCGCCGACGCAAAATGCTGGCCACCGTTCTTCTGCGCGCCCTCGGCTACAGCACCAAAGAGATCCTCCACCTCTTCTATCCGGTAGAGGAGGTGACCTGCGACCGGGAGCGTGAGGCCTTTGCCAAACGGGTATCGGAGAGACTCATCGGCCAGCGGCCGGCCGAGGATATCGTTGACCCTGCCACCCAGGAGGTGCTGGTCCGGGCTGGACGGAAGATCAGCAAGGCGGCGTATCGGAAGATCGTTGCCCAGGGCATCGAGTGGATACCGATTGGGCGGGAAGAGCTGCTGGGGAGAGTGGTGGCCGATGACATCGTGGACACGGAAACCGGAGAGGTGATCGTTGCGGCCAACGATGAACTCACGGAAACGGCTTTACAGGCGATAGTGGAAAAAGGGATCTCCTCTTTCTCCCTCCTGTACATGGGGGAAAGGCAGCAAGACTCCTTCCTGCGGGATACCCTGGCTCTGGATCGACTCGGCTCTCCCGAAGAGGCCCTGCTCGAGATTTACAAACGCTTGCGCCCCGGAGATCCCCCCAATCTGGAGACGGCCAGGACCCTGTTCGAGAACCTCTTCTTCAACCCGAAGCGGTACGACCTCTCGGAGATAGGCCGCTGGAAGATCAATATGCGGCTCGATCTCGACCTCCCCCTGGAACAGCGGACGTTGACCAAAGAGGACGTGGTGGCGGTCATCCGCTACCTCTTTCTGCTCCGCCAGGGACAGGGACACGTGGATGACATCGATCATCTGGGAAACCGCCGGGTGCGGTCGGTGGGGGAGTTGCTGGAAAACCAGTTCCGCATCGGCCTGGTGCGTATGGAACGGGCAGTGCGGGAGCGGATGAGTATCTACGACCTGGATACGGCCATGCCGCACGATCTGATCAACTCCAAACCGATCACGGCCGCGATCAAGGAGTTCTTTGGCAGCAGCCAGCTTTCCCAGTTTATGGACCAGACCAATCCCCTCTCTGAAATCACCCACAAGCGACGCCTGAGCGCCCTGGGACCAGGAGGCCTCACCCGGGATCGGGCCGGTTTTGAGGTGCGCGACGTTCACCCGACCCACTACGGCCGTATCTGTCCGATTGAAACGCCGGAAGGGCCAAACATCGGGCTGATTGCCTCGCTCAGCACCTACGCCCGGGTAAACCGGTTTGGGTTTATCGAAACGCCTTACCGGCGTGTGGTGGGGGGACGGGTGACCGATCAGGTCGATTACCTCTCGGCGGTGGAAGAAGAGAAGTACGTGATCGCCCAGGCCAATGCGGAAATCGATGCAGAAGGGTATTTCACCCGCGATCTGGTGTCGGCCCGCAAGGGGAGCGAGTTCGTCCTCGTGCCGAGCACCGAGGTCGATTACATGGATGTCTCCCCCAAGCAACTGGTGAGCGTGGCCGCCTCGCTGATCCCCTTCTTAGAGAATGACGATGCCAACCGGGCCCTGATGGGATCGAACATGCAGCGGCAGGCGGTTCCTCTGCTCCGCACCGAAGCCCCCATTGTGGGCACCGGCATGGAGTATATCGCCGCCCGCGATTCCGGCGCCGTGGTGATCGCCAAACATGCCGGTACCGTGGTTTCGGTCGATGCCAACCGTATCGTCATCCGGCGTGATGAGGCCGAAGCCTCCTCCAACGGGGTCGAACCCCGGGTCGATATCTACACCCTGATCAAGTACCAGCGTTCCAATCAGAACACCTGCATCAACCAGCGTCCCATCGTCTCCCCCGGTGATCATGTCGAGGCCGGGCAGATCATCGCCGATGGCCCGGCCACAGACAAAGGGGAGCTGGCCCTGGGACGCAACGTCCTGGTGGCTTTCATGCCCTGGCGCGGGTATAACTTCGAAGATGCCATCGTGATCAGCGAGAAGGTGGTCAAGGAGGATATCTTTACCTCTATCCATATCGAGGAGTTTGAGGTCGAGGCACGGGATACCAAGCAGGGACCAGAGGAGATTACGCGGGATATTCCGAATGTCAGCGAGGAGATGCTCCGCAACCTGGATGAGAGCGGCATCATCCGCATCGGCGCCAAGGTCAAGACCGGGGATTATCTGGTCGGGAAGGTGACCCCCAAGGGGGAAACCCAGCTCAGCCCGGAGGAGAAGCTCCTCAAGGCGATCTTTGGAGAAAAGGCCGGCGATGTCCGCGACACCTCCCTTACCGTTCCTCCCGGTGTCGAGGGCACCGTGGTGGGGGTCAGGATCTTTTCGCGCAAAGGGACGGACAAGGATGCGCGGACACGAGCCATTGAGGAAGAAGAGCTGGAACGGATCGAGCGGGATTATATCGATGAGCGACGGATCATAGAAGAGGAGCGGGATGCCGAACTCCGCCGCCTCTTTGTCGGAAAGAGACTGGCCGCCGATCTGTACGACGCGGACGGCAACCTGCTTCTGTCCCAGGGAGAAGCCCTTTCCGAAGAGGTCCTGGCCCGGTTAGACGGGGAGGCCCTCTCCTCTCTTTCCATCGTGGAGCAGGAGACGGTGGCAGAGCAGGTGGCGCTGATCAACGAGCGGACCGAGGAGCAACTCCACCTCCTGGAGCAGCGTCGTGATGAAAAGCGAGCCAAGGTGGGGAAAGAGGATGAACTCCCCCCGGGAGTCATCAAGCTCGTGAAAGTCTATATCGCCATGAAGCGGAAGCTGTCGGTGGGAGACAAGATGGCGGGACGGCACGGCAACAAAGGGGTGGTGGCCATCATCGTCCCGGAGGAGGATATGCCCTACATGGAGGATGGGACCCCGATTGAGCTGATCTTAAACCCCCTGGGTGTGCCGTCACGGATGAATGTGGGACAGATCCTGGAGACGCATCTGGGGTGGGCGGCCAAGGCCCTGGGGTTGCATATCGCCACCCCGGTCTTTGATGGGGCCCGCGAACCGCAGATCCGGGAGTTGCTGGAGAAGGCGCATCTGCCGGTTAACGGGAAGACCACCCTCTACGATGGCCGGACCGGTGAACCCTTTGATCAGCAGGTGGTGGTGGGGCAGATCTACATGATGAAGCTGCACCACCTGGTCGATGATAAGATCCATGCCCGCTCCACCGGCCCCTATTCCCTGGTGACCCAGCAACCGCTGGGAGGGAAGGCGCAGTTCGGTGGACAGCGGCTGGGAGAGATGGAGGTGTGGGCACTGGAAGCCTATGGTGCCGCCTATACGCTACAAGAGATGTTAACGGTAAAATCGGATGACGTTTCCGGTCGGACGCGGATGTATGAAGCGATTGTCAAAGGGGAGAATACACTTGACTGTAGTCTTCCCGAGTCGTTTAACGTCTTGTTGAAAGAGCTTCAGAGTCTCGGTCTCGATGTGGAGCTGATCGAGAATGCAGAGGAGATAGAATAGCGTACCGCTATTAAACCTCATACCTTTCCAAGCGATCTTCACGGAGGAGGAAAGACCTTGGATAGTATTTTGGAATTGTTTGAAAAGCCGAAAGAGCCGGTCAACTTTGAGGCGATTCGGATTCGGATTGCCTCGCCTGAAAAGATTCGCCAGTGGTCTTATGGGGAGGTAAAAAAGCCGGAAACGATCAATTACCGTACCTTTAAACCGGAGAGAGATGGACTGTTTTGTGCCAAGATCTTTGGCCCGGTCAAAGACTGGGAGTGCCTCTGCGGTAAGTACAAGCGGATGAAACATCGGGGGGTGGTCTGTGAGAAGTGCGGGGTGGAAGTCATTCAGTCCAAGGTGAGACGAGAACGCCTCGGGCATATCGAACTCGCCTCTCCGGTCTCCCACGTCTGGTTCTTTAAAGGGGTCCCGAGCCGCATCGGGAACATTTTGGATATGTCACTGCGCGAGCTGGAGCGGATCCTCTATTTCGAGAACTACGTGGTCATCGATCCGGGGGATACCGGGCTGCGCGAGAAAGAACTCCTCACCGAAGAGCAGTTCCGTGAACTGCGCAAAGAGTATGGGGATCGCTTCCAGGCCGGTATGGGGGCCGAGGCCATTCGTGAACTGCTCCGGCGGATCAATTTGGAAGAGCTGGCGGCAACGCTACAACAGGAGATCCGGGAGGCCACCTCGGTCCAGAAGAAGAAGAAGCTGATGAAACGGCTCAAGATCGTGGAGGCGTTTCGCAAATCGGGCAACCGCCCCGAGTGGATGATCTTGGAGGTGATCCCGGTCATCCCTCCTGAACTGCGCCCCCTGGTCCCGCTCGATGGGGGCCGGTTTGCCACTTCGGATCTCAACGACCTGTATCGGCGGGTCATCAACCGCAACAACCGGCTCGTACGCCTCCAGGAACTCAAGGCCCCGGAGATCATCATCCGGAACGAGAAGCGAATGCTGCAGGAGGCGGTGGATGCCCTCTTCGATAACGGACGGCGGGGACGAACCTTGCGGGGGATGAACAAACGACCGCTCAAGTCGCTCAGCGATATGCTCAAGGGGAAACAGGGGCGCTTTCGGCAGAACCTGCTCGGAAAACGTGTCGATTATTCTGGTCGTTCGGTCATCGTCGTGGGTCCCGAACTGAAGATCCACCAGTGTGGGCTCCCCAAGAAGATGGCCCTGGAACTCTTCAAACCCTTTATCTATCACAAGCTGGAAGAAAAGGGGTACGTCAATACCCTCAAGAGTGCCAAACGCTTTGTGGAACGGGAGCGACCAGAGGTCTGGGATGTCCTGGACGAGATCATCCAGGAGTATCCGATCCTCTTGAACCGGGCCCCTACCCTGCACCGCCTCGGCATCCAGGCTTTCGAGCCGGTGCTGGTGGAGGGGAAAGCCATCCGCATCCATCCCCTGGTTTGTGCCGCCTTTAATGCCGACTTTGACGGGGACCAGATGGCGGTCCACATCCCCCTCTCCATCGAGGCCCAGACCGAAGCCCGCGTGCTGATGCTCTCGACCAACAACATCCTCTCCCCGGCCAACGGGAAGCCGCTGGCCGTGCCCAGCCAGGATATCATCCTGGGGTGCTACTACCTGACCAAGGTGCGGGGGAAATCGAAGGGGGAAGGGAAGGTCTTTGCCAACTTTGACGAGGTACGTGTTGCCTACGATGCCGGGGTAGTCGGGCTGCAGGCCAGGATAAAGGTGCGCCTGCCAGAAGGGGTTGTCGATACGACCGTGGGACGGGTGCTTCTCTATGAGGCCCTGCCGGAAGGACTCCCCTTCGAGCTGGTCAACCGCACCATGGACAAGAAGAACCTCTCCCACCTCGTTGCCCAGAGCTATCTCCTGCTGGGCAAGGAGAAGACGGTCCATCTCCTTGAACAGCTCAAGGAGGTGGGATTCCACTATGCCACCCTGGCCGGGGTCTCCATCGCCATCGACGATATGCGCGTCCCCAAGATGAAGGAGGCGCTGGTGGAGAAGGCGCGCATGGAAGTCTTGGAGGTGGAGAAACAGTACCGTGACGGCCTGATCACCAACGGAGAGCGCTACAACAAGATCATCGACATCTGGGCCCAGGTGACCGAACGGGTCTCTGACGAGATGTTCAAGGAGCTGGAGTCGGAAGACCGGGAGATCATGGAAGGGCGCTATGAAGGGAAGAAAGACTTCAACCCGATCTTTATCATGGCCGACTCTGGAGCCCGTGGTGGTCCCCAGCAGATTCGCCAGCTGGCCGGGATGCGTGGTCTGATGGCCAAGCCCTCTGGTGAGATCATTGAAACCCCGATTACGGCCAACTTCCGCGAGGGATTGACCGCCCTGCAGTACTTCATCTCCACCCACGGGGCCCGGAAAGGACTGGCCGATACGGCCCTGAAGACGGCAAATTCCGGGTACTTAACCCGACGCCTGGTGGATGTGGCCCAGGATGTCATCGTGGTGGAGGAGGACTGCCACACGATGGATGGGATCGAGGTGAGTGCCCTGGTGGAGAGCGGGGAGATCATCGAACCGCTGGAGGATCGGATCCTGGGACGGATTGCGGCGGCCAATATCGTCGATCCCTTTACCGGTGAGGTGCTGGTCGAAGCCAATCATGAGATCGATGAGGCGGCCGTGGCCAAAATCGAAAATGCGGGTATCGAGAAGGTAAAGATCCGTTCCGTCTTGACCTGCGAGGCGCGTGATGGGGTCTGTGCCATGTGCTATGGCCGTAACCTGGCCACCGGGGAGCTGGTCGAGATCGGGGAGGCGGTAGGGGTCATCGCGGCCCAGTCGATCGGGGAGCCGGGCACACAGCTCACCATGCGTACCTTCCATATCGGAGGGACGGCCAGCCGGATCGTGGAGCAGACGACCCTGTCGGCCAAGAAGACGGGAACGGTACGGTATATGAACCTGCGCACCGTGATCAACAAGGATGGGGATATCGTGGCCATGAACCGCAACGGTAGCCTCGTGCTCGTCGATGACCAGGGGAGAGAGCGCGAGAGGTATTCCGTGGTCTACGGGGCCAAGATCAAGGTGCGCGAGGGCCAGAAGGTGTCGGAAGGGGAGACCCTGATCGAATGGGATCCCTATACCATCTCCATCCTCACCGAGGTAGGGGGACGGGTGGCCTACCGGGATATCATCGATCAGGTGACCATGAAAGAAGAGCTGGATGAGATCACCGGCCTTGCCCAGAAGGTGATCCTGGATCATCAGGATGAGAAGCTCCAGCCGCGTATCTCCATCAAGGATGAATCGGGCAAGACCCTGGGACGCTACCTCCTGCCCGCCGGAGCGCATATCGCCGTGGCCGAAGGGGAGATGGTCGCTCCCGGAGATGTCCTGGCCAAGATCCCCCGGGAGACGACCAAGACCAAGGATATCACCGGTGGTCTGCCCCGTGTGGCCGAGCTCTTTGAGGCCCGCAAGCCGAAAGAACAGGCCATCATCTCGGAGATCGATGGGGTCATCAAGTTTGGCGGCATACAGAAAGGGACACGCAAGGTCCTGGTGGTGGCCGATAATGGGGAAGAACGCGAGTACCTCATCCCGCGTGGCAAACATGTCAATGTCCATGAAGGTGATCGGATCCGGGCCGGTGAGCCGCTGATGGATGGGGCCGTAAACCCCCACGATATCCTGAACGTCCTGGGAGAGAAGGAGCTGCAACGCTACCTGGTCAACGAGATCCAGGAGGTCTACCGGCTGCAGGGGGTCAACATCAACGACAAGCATATCGAAGTCATCGTGCGGCAGATGCTGCGCCGGGTCGTCATCGAACACCCGGGAGATACCGACTTCCTGGAAGGGGAACAGGTGACCAAGGACCAGTTCAACCGCAAAAACCAGGAGGTGCTGCGCGCCGGAGGGATTCCGGCTAAAGCACGTCCCGTGCTGCTCGGCATCACCAAGGCGGCCCTGAGCACCGATAGTTTCATCTCTGCCGCCTCCTTCCAGGAAACGACGCGTGTCCTGACCCAGGCCGCGGTCAGCGGGATGGTCGATTACCTGAAGGGACTCAAGGAAAACGTCATCATGGGCAAGCTGATTCCGGCCGGTACCGGGGCGAAGCGGTATCGCCAGGTGCGTATCCTCACCGAGGAAAGGGAGGAGAAGAAAGGGGAGCTTTCTGAGCTGGTTTTGAGTGGCCGGGGAGACAATCCGGCTGAAATGAACGATTGACAGAAAGGGAATTTTCTGGTATAGTTACTGATTTGTCTCTGTAAAAATCCTCTCCCTTTGCCGACAGCGGGTGTCGGTAGAGGGAGAGTTTTGTCTCGATGCAGGAAGGGGGGTACATGCCGACATTACATCAACTGGTGCGGAAAGGACGGGAAAAGATCAGGAAGAAGACGGCGAGTCCTGCCTTGCGGGGCAATCCGCAAAAGCGAGGCGTGTGCGTCCGCGTCTATACCACGACGCCTAAAAAGCCGAACTCTGCTCTCCGCAAGGTGGCTCGTGTGCGCCTGACCAATGGCATCGAGGTGACGGCCTATATCCCGGGCATCGGCCATAATCTGCAGGAACACTCCATCGTGCTGATCCGGGGAGGCCGGGTCAAGGATTTACCCGGGGTGCGCTATCATATTATCCGGGGTTCCCTGGATGCGGTCGGGGTCCAGAATCGCAAGCAGGGTCGCTCCAAGTACGGCGCAAAACGTCCTAAATAGCGAAGGGAGATTCCTGGAGTCTTAAGGCGGATATCTAACGAGGTGAGGAAAGATGCCCAGAAGACGAGTGGTGGCCAAACGTGAGGTGTTGCCGGATCCGAAGTACCACGATCAGCTGGTGACCAAGTTCATCAATGTGATCATGAAACGCGGGAAGAAGAGCCTGGCCGAGTCGATTTTCTATAAGAGCCTCGACCTGATTGAGAAACGCACCGGTGAAGAGCCGCTGGAGGTGTTCAAACGGGCGGTGGAGAATGTCAAACCCTTGCTCGAGGTGAAATCCCGACGGGTGGGAGGCTCGACCTATCAGATCCCGGTGGACATCAAACCGGAACGGCAGACCGCGCTGGCGATCCGTTGGATCATCGATAACAGCCGCCGGCGAGGAGAACGCACCATGCAGGAACGGCTGGCTGCCGAACTGATCGATGCGGCGCATAACCGGGGAGCTTCCATTAAGAAAAAGGAAGATACGCATAAAATGGCGGAAGCGAATAAAGCCTTTGCTCATTATAGATGGTAGGGGAGACTTCTCTCCTCTCCGCAGAAAGGATGAAGAGCTTGACAACGAGAACACCGATCGAGAGGATTCGGAATATCGGTATCATCGCGCATATTGATGCGGGAAAGACGACAACGACCGAGCGGATTCTTTACTATACCGGGCGTTCGTATAAGATGGGGGAGGTGCACGAAGGCTCGGCGACCATGGACTGGATGGAACAGGAGCAGGAGCGGGGAATCACCATTACCGCCGCGGCAACCACCTGCTTCTGGCTGGATCACCAGATCAACATCATCGATACGCCCGGCCATGTCGATTTCACCGCCGAAGTGGAACGGTCTTTGCGCGTGTTGGATGGGGCGGTCGGGGTTTTCTGCGCCGTGGGAGGGGTCGAACCCCAGTCGGAGACCGTCTGGAGACAGGCCGAGAAGTACCGGGTACCCCGGCTCGCTTTTGTCAATAAGATGGACCGGGTCGGAGCCGATTTCTTCCGCTGTGTCCAGATGATGGAGGAGCGGCTGGCTACCAACCCGCTCATCCTCCAGCTCCCCCTGGGCAGTGAACACGACTTTCAAGGGATCATCGACCTCATCCTCATGAAGGCGATTCTCTATGATGAAGAGACGCTGGGTGCCCACTACCGGCTGGAAGAGATCCCTGCCGAGTATCGTGACCAGGCCTTCCACTACCGGGAGCTGCTGCTGGAAAAGCTGGCCGAAGTCGATGAAACGCCGATGGCCAAGTACCTGGAAGGAGAAACGGTAGCCCCGGAAGAGATTGAGGCGGTGGTGCGTCGAGGCACCCTGGCCATTGCCTGGACCCCGGTCCTGTGTGGGGCCGCCTTTCGGAATAAGGGGGTGCAGCGGCTGCTTGATGCGATTGTAAAGTACCTCCCCTCTCCCCTCGACGTTCCTCCGGTGAGGGGAACCAATCCGCAAAATGGGGAGGAGGAGCAGAGAAGGCCGCTGGATAGCGAGCCCTTTGCCGGGCTGGTCTTCAAGGTCATGAACGATCCCTATGTGGGACAACTGGCCTTTTTCCGGGTCTACTCCGG
>RFHZ01000413.1 GCA_003696125.1 Nitrospinota bacterium | reverse complement strand
TGATGGAATCGCTGCCCAGGCCCTAGAGGCCTTATATGACGCCTTTTCCCCTCCTGAGGATGCACTGCTCTATGAAGACTATTTCCTTGAGATGGCCTTAACCGGGAGCACTGATGCCCGGATAGGTATGGGGAGAGGCACCGGAAAAGACAGCCCTTTAAAAGCTGTTCAGGCCGCTCTCTCCTCTCCTCTCCTGGAGCATCGCCCCTTAAAGGAGGCCAGGGGGGCTCTCCTGCATATGAGCTGGGGAAAAAAGACCACCCTGGAGGAGATCAACACGGCTGCTGCTGTCTTTGAGAATGCCCTGAGCCAAGAAAGTCAACTGGTTTGGGTCATGTCTGACCAGCCGGACCGCAGAAACGAGTCGCGAGCCACCCTGATCCTCTTCTGACCCTTATCATCGAAAGGAAATCCAAGACTGAAGCGTTCTTGACAGATCTGGAACCCAGGGTAGAGTTATAAAGACGCCCACCTGAAAGCTGAGTTGCCATGAGATCGGTCTTCATTGATACTGACATCCCCATGTATACAGCCGGAATTTCCCACCCCTTGCGGGAGCCCTCGTAACGTGTGATTCGAGCATCGCCAACGGCCAACTGGATGCAGTAACCGATGCGGAGGTGCTCCAAGAGATCCTGTATCGCTATCTGCACATCAGAGAACGGGAGAAAGGGTTTCAGATATTCGACCATTTCCGCCGGATTATGTTGGGCCATATCCTCCCGATTATTGTTTTGTCGGTTTCCACCACCTTGATCTCTTCTCCGATCTGAATACCCAGCCGTTTTATGGTTTGAGCCGGAATAGTAATCTGCCGCCCTGCTCCAAGCTTTACCCGGGGCATCTCTCTCTCTTTGATTGTCTGGTCTGTTCTGCCTTCTCCGAAAAAATGTGCTCTTCTTTGCGCGTACGCAAAGACACCGGCGCTTATCACCGGTACAATGAAGCAGCAGAGAGGGAGAGGGTCTCTCCTCTCCCCTTGCACCCTGGAAATACCCTATGAGGGAAAATGATCTAAGGTGATACATTACAGGAGGCATGAAGATGAAGATTACCGAAGCCTTACGGGGAGAGCATGGCGTCTTCTATACGCAGTTTCATTCCTTGCAGCAGACGGTATCGAGCGCCAACGCGGTGGAACAGGTCCAGGCCCTGGTTACCCTGCTGGCTACTGCGCTGGAGCAGCATGCCCAACTGGAAGATGACCTCCTTTTCACCGCCCTCGACCCGCATCTCGGACCGATGGGACCGTTAGCGGTGATGCGCAGGGAACACGACGAAATTCGAGAGACGCTGGCCCGATTACAGACCTTACAGGATCCGGCCGAAGCGAAGCATCTGGCGCTCCACGCGGTGCAAGTTGCCCTTGCCCACTTTGCCAAAGAAGAACAGGTGCTCTTCCCGATGGCCGAACAGTTCCTCGATGCCGCGACCCTGACCCAACTGGGGAAGCGGTGGGCAGAACAGCGAGGGGTAAGCGTAAGCTGAAAGGGGAGAATCCTATGACCCAGGAACAGGTGCTGGAAGCGCTAAAACAGGTCATCGATCCGGAACTGGGGATCAACAT
>RFHZ01000412.1 GCA_003696125.1 Nitrospinota bacterium | reverse complement strand
GGTACGCCTCGCGCGCACTCCGCTCCAGTCCTTCCAGATCACGAAAATCGGCCAGGGTTCCCATCAGACCCAGGGGAACGATGCCGGCCGCCCGGGCCACCAGGATGATATGCGATTTGGCATGCAGCAGCTCTTTCCCTTCCACCGTTGCCTCGATCCCCAGGTCATAGGCCAGGTCTTCCGGTCCGACCTGCAGAGAGACGATACGGGAGGAGGCGCGGGCGATCTCCCAGGCGTTCAGTATGCCCAGAGCCGTCTCTACAGAGACCGCCAGCTGGACCGTGCCTGGTGGGATCCCCCGTTCTGCCTCCAGCTTTCCGATGATCTGATCGATCTCTGCTATCTCCTCTGCCGTTTCGGCTTTGGGATAGGCGATACCCTGGAGGCCAGGATGAATGGCGGCATCCAGATCTTCGGCCGCCATCGGCTTGTTGATCCGGACCAGCACATCGGCTCCACCCCGGGCTACCAGGGGGATGGCCTCTTTGATCAACCCGCGGGCCCGCTCTTTTTCTGCTACCGGAACCGAGTCCTCCAGATCGAGGGTAATGGCGTCTGCACCCCGTTGATACGCCTTTTCCACAAAACGTCGCTGGTTCACCGGCATAATCAGATTGGATCGTCGTACCAGTTCGGTCATGCCCTCCTCCTTTACCATATAGCCACAGGGATAGCGAAGAGGCGAAAGGAAAGTGAAGCAAGATTGGCTGTGGCTTTCTGGCCTATATTAGCCAAACAGGGGGAGAGGAGTCAAGGTGAAATCATGACCTGGGAAGAGGGTAAGGTAGGCCTGGAGAGGAGCGTTTCCCTGACGATCAGTGGGAAGGAAACTATGACTGCTGGTGGTGATGTTGGCGTGCCAGCTCATCGGCCAGTTGCGAGGCAATCTGGCTCTGGATCTGTTTCTGTTTCCCCTCAGCCGAGATGCTGACCCGGACATCGTCGCTATCCGACTCTGCACCCTCTTTCGCCTTGCGCGCTCCACCGAGCTTATTCAGCCGGAGCTGCTTGGCGTAGGTACGCACGATATTCTCGACTCGCAGCGATAAGGAACTCATCTCTTTTCACCCCTCTCTTCCTTCAGACGTATTCCTCCATCCCCTTTATCGTCCATCCCGGAGTAAAAGTTTAGAGAAAAATCTCTCCTCTCGTAAACTTTTTCCTCGACCTGCCGATAAGAAGAGCGGTAGTGGCATGGTAAGGCATAGACGAAGTAAGGGAGGGTACATGGCCCGGGTAGAACCGACGATCCTGGTGGTCGATGATGCCAGGGTGAACCGCACTTTGGTGAAGAAGCTCCTGCAGGGATACGGCTATCGCTTTGTAGAGGCGGAGAACGGGGTACAGGCCCTCGAGCAGGTCAGGGAACACCGGATAGATCTCATCATCTTAGATCTGATGATGCCGGTCATGGATGGTTTCGAGGTGCTGGCCAGGTTAAAGGCTGATCCCTTCCTCTCTCCTATCCCGGTGATCGTATACTCCTCGCTGGAGAATATCGAATCGATTCAGCAGGCCCTGGTCATGGGGAGTTACGACTACTTTATCAAATCCCTTCCGGAGAGGGAAGCGAAGATCCTGCTCCCGCTAAAGGTCAAGAACGCCATCCAGGCCAAGCTCTTGCTGGATGAGGTTTCGGAGAAAAAGGCCCTGCTGGAACGAGAGCTGGAAGCGGCGAGCAAGTACCAGCGCTTTTTGCTCCCCAAAGACGTGCAGACGGTGGGGATGCTGGTGGAGACCTTCTTCCATCCCTATAGCAAGGTGGGAGGGGATTTTTTCGATTTCATCCCCCTGACCGGGGAGAAGACCGCCTGCATCATCGCCGATGTGAGCGGTCATGGGGTGCTTTCGGCCATGGTAGCCACCATTTTAAAACCGCTCTTCAGCCAGTATATCCGGGAGACCGAATCTCCCCGTTCCACCCTGGAGCGTCTCAATGAGGCCTTCCTCCAGCTCACCACAGAAGGGGATTATATTACCGCCTTTGTGGCTGTGTACGACCCGATACGGCAGCTCCTTTGCTATGCCAATGCCGGTCATCCCCCTCCCCTGTACTTCTGCCGTCAAGAGCAGACCATCACCCCCCTGTCCGCCACCGGGACCTTTTTGGGGATTTTCGATACCCCAGAGCTGGGGTTAGAGGAAGAGGTCATCCAGGTCGCCTCTGCCGACCGTCTTCTGCTGGTGACAGATGGGGTAATCGAGGCGACCTCTACCACCGGAATCCCTTTGGGGGTAGAGGGGTTACAGGAGCTGTTTGCCGGGGTGATCGGGGTGGATTTGGGGCAGGCCAGGGATCGGTTATGGCAACACTTACAGCGCTTTACCAGGCATCGCTTCTCTGACGACGTGAGCTTTATTACCATCGAGTTTCAGGCCATGAACCGTTCCCGGGTCGTGCAGATAGCCAACGATCCTGCCCTGGTTCTCCCCCTGGTCGATGAGATCCTCTCTGCCCTGGAGGATCGATGCCAGGCCGAAGCACGGGAGGCGATCCGGATCAGCCTGGTCGAGATGATCATGAACGCCATCGAGCATGGAAATCTCGATATCGGCTATGCACGGAAGAGCCTGGCCATGGAAGCCGGGACCTTTGACGACCTGCTGGCCGAACGCCGGCAGCGCGAGCCGTACGCTTCGCGTAAGGTTACTGTTACCTACAGTATCGACACCGAGAAGGCGGTCTTTATCATCCGGGATGAGGGCAAAGGGTTTGACTGGCAGGATATCCCGGACCCGCGCGATGCGGATCACCGTCTCATGGCACATGGACGGGGTATACTGATTGCCCGGTCCTGTATGGATGAGTGCACCTATAATTCCCAGGGGAATGAAGTCAGGATAGTGAAATACTTTTCGCAAAAGCGGCAGGCGAAAAGAGAAGGAGAGAGCAATGCAAGCCACCAGTAAAGTCGTAGAGAACGTGGTCGTGATCACCCTGATGGACCGGATCGACTTCTCCATCCGTAATACACTGCGCAGGCTGGTCAATGAAGCCATCACCCAGGGGTATCGCCACTTTGTCGTCAACATGAAGGAGGTCACCTTCATCGATAGCTCTGGACTGGGAGCACTGGTGGCCAGCTTCAGCACCATCCGCAGGCAGGGAGGGACGATGCGACTGGTCCAGGTCCCGCAGCAGGTCTATGCCCTGCTGGAGATGACCAAACTCACCAGCTTCTTCGAGATCTTTGAGCGGGAAGAGGCGGCAATAGCCAGAGCGATGCAGGAGACATGAGAGAGGTGGAGCAGGAGACGATGCAAGAACGAGCGTATACCATTACCCTCTCCCCTGATGAGATGCAGGCCTGGATGACCTTTGCTACGGACCAGCCCCTGTCCCTTGACCAGATGCTCGCCGATCTGGAGGCGGCAGGGGTAAGGGTGGGAATCGATCGCTTTTTCCTGCAAGACCTGGCCGAGGCTCGCCAGCCCGGGCAGCGGTACCTGGTGGCCCAGGGTATCCCCCCCGAAGCGGGGGTGGAGTATTTTTTCCCCCTGGAGCAGGAGCGAAAACCGAGGCGTTTGCCGGACGGACGGGTCGATTTTTACAACCTGGAGACCATTGCCAATGTCATCCAGGAACAGATCCTGGTGGCCAAGATTCCTCCAGAACAGCGCAAACCCGGGCAGACGGTCACCGGTAAACCGATCCCCCCGGACAGAGGAGAAGCGGTTCTTCCTGCCGCCGGAGCCAATGTAAGAGTCTCGGAAGACGGCAATGCCCTCATCGCCCTGGTCAACGGCCACCCGGTGCTTTCCGACCACGTGCTGAGTGTCTATCCGACCTATACCCTGGAAGGGGATGTCGATTTTTCCGTCGGCAACCTGACCTTTGTGGGGAGTCTGGTCATCCGGGGTGATGTGAAGAGCGGCTTCAGCATCAAATGCGCGCAGGATGTGACCATCTACGGGGTGGTCGATGAGGCCGAGATCGAGGCCGGCGGGTCCATCACCCTTCATGGCAACGTCTTTGGGAAGCAGAAAGGCCGCATCAAGAGCGGGGGAAGGGTGAAGGGGGTGTTTGTCGATTCGATCCGTATCGAAGCCCAGGGAGATATTTG
The DNA here is from genome assembly GCA_003696125.1 of Nitrospinota bacterium. Classification (GTDB taxonomy): domain Bacteria; phylum Tectomicrobia; class Entotheonellia; order J063; family J063; genus J063. The sequence continues at coordinate 3,150 of RFHZ01000412.1, read as the reverse complement.
CCTCTCCCAGGGGGTCCGCTACTCCCATCTCCAGACACAGGGAAAGGTCCTGGTCGGTGGGAGGAGTGGACATATCATTGGAGGGACGGTCCAGGCGTTGGAGCAGATCGTCGCCCATGACCTCGGTTCAGAGAACGAGGTCCCTACCCGTATCGCCATCTCCTCCCCTTTCTTCGATGCCACCACCAGCCGGGAGACGCTGGCGCATATTGCGGCCGTTCTCAAGGCAGACCAGGCCCTCCTGGACAGGTATGGGGAGAGGGAGCTTTCTCCACCGGTCCTGCATCAGGCCCAGGAGGAGCTAAAGAGCTGCCAGGCTGCCCTGCATTCCCTGGAGTCTTACTTTGCCCGGCGCTCCCATCTGCTCCCCCGCACTCCGCTACAGGTCGGTACCATTGTCGCTACCGGGACCGTCTATCCGGGGGTGACCATCTGTATCGGGGATCTCTCCCTCGAAATCTCTCATCCCCTGCACGGTGTGATGTTCTACCGGGCAGACGGGATGATCAAGATACAGAAACTGGAAACAACGGTGGAAGAGAGTTTAGAGAACTGGGGAATCGGTGCGGGAATCGCGATGGAGGAGGACTGAGATGGATATTGCTACGATCGTCGGGATTCTTGCTGGTATCGGGCTTATCGGCACCTCTCTGGTCATGGGAGGGGGCATCGGTGGCTTCATCGACATCCCTTCCATCATGATCGTGGGAGGGGGAACCCTGGCCGCCACCCTCATCAACTTCCCCTTAAAACAGGTCCTCTCCGTGCTCAAGGTCACCAAGAAGCTGATTCTGGCCAAGGAGGAGGATCCCATAGACCTGATCCGGCAGTTCATCCAGCTCGCCGTCATCGTGCGTAAGGATGGACAGCTCGCCCTGGAAAACGAGGCCAAGAACGTGACCAATCCCTTTTTGCAAAAGGGACTCATGCTGGTGGCAGATGGGGTGGATGCCGAGGAGTTAAATAGCATCCTCCAGCTCCAAAACCTTGCCGTACAGCAACGGCATAAGGTGGGGCAGGAGGTCTTTAAGGCGATGGGAAAGTGGTCCCCGGCCTTCGGCATGATCGGTACCCTGATCGGGCTGGTGCAGATGCTCTCCACCATGGAAGATCCCAAAACCATCGGCCCCAAAATGGCCATCGCCCTGATCACCACCTTCTATGGGGCCCTCATCGCCAACCTCTTTGCCCTCCCCATGGCCGGCAAGCTCAAGCAGCGCACCGAACAGGAGATCTTGCTCAATATGGTCATCGCCGAAGGCCTCAAGGGCCTGCAACTGGGCATGAATCCGAGACTGCTCGAAGACAAGCTGAAATCGTTCCTCATGACCGAGCAGCAGAAGATGGAACTGGGAAAGAAGTAGAGAAAGGGCGTGGATAATGGCCGAGGAAGAGATCAAACAGGAAGAAGGAGAAGAAGGGGCACCAGAGTGGATGGTCACCTTTGGTGACATGATGACCCTGTTGCTCTGCTTTTTCGTGCTGCTCCTCTCCTTTTCCCAGATGGATGTCGCCAAGTTCAAAGAGTTGGCCGGCTCACTGGAAAAAGCCTTTGGCGTGCAGCGCAAGCTCCCGGTGTACGAGCGACCCAAGGGGATGAAGATGGTGGCACGCGACTTTGACCAGTCCCTGATCGAGCAGGCCAAATTCGGGGAGCTGGAGTCCAAAGAAGCGACCCGGCGGCTGGAGGCAGAGTTAGAGAAGCTGGGACTGGACGATAAACTGCTGAGCCAGCTCCAGGCCGAAGGGCTCTTCGAGGTGGAGACGCAGGATGATCAGATCGTTCTGCGTCTCATGGGCTACAGCACCTTTGATTCGGGGAGTGCGGAAATCAAACCCCAGATGATCCCCCTTCTCACCAAGATCGGCTCGATCATCGGGCGATCCAACTGGGATATCATCGTCGCCGGTCATACCGACAATGTGCCGATTCGCAAGGGGGGGAGATATGGCTCCAACCTGGAGCTTTCCGCTGCCCGTGCCGCCTCGGTGGTAAAGTTCTTTATCCACAGAGGCCTGGTTGCCCCGGAGAAGATCGCCACCATGGCCTTTGGGGAATACCGTCCCCTGGTACCCAACGATACACCGGAGAACCGGAGCAAGAACCGGCGCGTCGAGATCATCCTGACCCGGCTCCCATCTCCAGGGACCCCCTCCTCGAAGACCACCCCCCAACCGGCAGAGTCAGAGGTCTTGCAGAATTCGGTGCGTGAGCTATTACACGGCTCCTCTCCTTAGTAGCTATTCCTAACCCTTTTGCACTTTGCTGCCCCTTGTCGCTACGCATTACCGATCGTATTTTCGACTAAAGTTTTTTCGGTTTACTCCGATAGGATAAGCGAAGTCAATACCGGGTACAAGGAGGAATAATGGAGAAGAGAAAGGAGGTGAAAGCCTGGAGAGGAAAGGAGAGCAGAGAGAAACAGCGGCAGAAAACTCTCTGAAACAGAAGGGCAAGGATAGCCCGTCATCATCTGATCAAGGAGGATAGGAGTATGGCGTTTAGCATCAACACAAACATCGGTTCCTTAATTGCCCAGCGCAACCTTTCCAAGACGAACAAGGCTCTCACCGAATCGCTAGAACGCCTGTCCACCGGTCTGCGGATCAACAAGGCGGCCGATGATGCCTCGGGTCTGGCCATTGCCGATAAGCTCAAAGCCACCGGTCTCGGTATCGGGCAGGCGCTCAAGAATGCGACCGATGCCATTTCCCTGATCCAGATCGCGGATGGAGCGCTGGAAGAGGCGATCAACATCGTCAACACCATCCGCACCAAGGCGGTACAGGCAGCCTCGGATGGACAGACCACAGAGACACGGCGCCTGATCCAGAACGACATCGATCGTCTCCTGGAAGAGCTCGACTCCATTGCCCAGAATACGACCTTCAACGGGCAGCGGATCCTGTCCGGAGCCTTTGTCAACAAGGCATTCCAGGTGGGAGCGGGTTCTAATGAGACCTTCAACGTCTCCATCGCTTCGGCCGAGTCGACCAAAGTGGGGCATGTGACCAGTGCCAATCTGAGCCTTCTCAGTAACGATGGTGGTCAGGTGCAGTTGACCATGACCAGCTCGATCACGGGTGAGCAACTGACCCTGAACATGATCGATATCCAGTACAACAACAAGGCAGAGAACGGCATGGGCG
>RFHZ01000411.1 GCA_003696125.1 Nitrospinota bacterium | reverse complement strand
TTGGTTTATACAACCGGAGCCCTGGTGACCGGAGCCACCGTGGGCGGCATACCGGCCGAGGCACAATCGCTCCGCCGCTCTTTGCCGCAGACTTTTACCATCTATCGCCTCTCGGTGCGTGGACGCCGTGCTTCGCGTGCCACCAAAGAGTTCTGTGCCAATATGCGCTTTGCCACCAAAAGGGTTGCTTTTCGCTTTCGTCATCACCCCCACCCGGGAGATAATCCCCGTATCGTTCCCTTGACCGTCAGCCGGGAAGAGGCTATTCGCCTGTTTGTGCGACGTAGAGGGAGACGGTGGCGTATCGTGCCGGTGGTTGACCTGCGAAAGCTATAGGCCTGGTCCAGAGCGCTTTTCCTCATCCCAAGGAGAGGGCCTGTATTTACAGGTGATCCCCTTCTCCCTGGACACCCATTCCCGGTTCTCCTTACCCTGGAGGACCGGGTTCTTTTTTTCCGGAAAGGCTGATCGATCCCCTGGCGGCTGGTCACCTTTTTCCCCGTTGCACTTCCGGTTGGGGTTGTGTATAGTGGGGACACCGGTTATGACAGGAATCCTTGATCGTGATGCAGGCACTTTCCAAGAGGGGTGGAGGCATGACCTGGAGATTTCAACTGCTTGTCAAGCCGTATGGAGGAGTGACCGAAGGGCCGGTCTGGGATGGGGAAGCGATCTATTTCACCCATATCCCGACCAGCCGTATTCTGCGCTATGATCCTCACAGTGGAGAGATCCGCATCTGGCATAGCAATACCAACCGGACCAATGGGCTGGCCTACGACCTGGAAGGGCGCCTCTTTGGATGCTGTGCCGGAGGGCGGTCCCTGGTGCGTTTCGAGCCTGACCGTCGTATCACCACGATTGCCGACCGGCTTGAGGGACGCAAGCTGAACACGCCGAACGATTTAGCCATCGACCGGCAGGGACGGATCTGGTTTACCAATCCCTGGAACGCGGGGAATATCGATCCGGGTGAGCAGCCGGAACTGGATCACCAGTCGGTACTCCGTGCCGATCCTCAACCAGACGGTACCTACACCGTCACCCGGGTCACCTTTGACACCACCATGCCCAACGGCATCCTGGTTTCTCCAGACCAGCGCACCCTGTACGTGGCCGAAAGCGGTTATACGGTCGAGCAGAACCGGGAGTTGCGTGCCTATCCGATCCTTGATGACGGGAGCCTGGGACCTTATACGGTGCTGCACACCTTTGGGGCCGATACACGAGGGGTACATCGAGGGGTCGATGGGATGTGTTTCGATGCCGAGGGAAACATCGTGGCCTGCGCCGGGTGGGAACAGGCCGGTCCTGGCCCCATGATCTACATCTTTTCCCCCACCGGCCGTGTCCTGGAAACGCATCCGGTCCCGGCCATGCGCCCGACCAACTGCTGCTTTGGCGGGCCAGACATGACCACCCTCTACGTTACCTCCACCCAGGGACACTTCTTCCGGGTGGAGACGG
>RFHZ01000410.1 GCA_003696125.1 Nitrospinota bacterium | reverse complement strand
GGGTGGCATAAGTCCACTCCTGTCCCTGAAAGCAGAGCGCAATCTTATAGGGATAGGCTGTGGCTGCCTGCGCAAGCCAGTCGCTATTCCCGATCATCCCAGCACCACTCCCAGGGCGAAGAGCCCGCTGAAAAGCAGATCGAGTTTGGCCGTTTGGGCCAGTGTTTCGTTGAGTCGGGATCCGGTTTCCTGCCACATTTCTCGCATCAATCGCCAGGCCAGGGGAGCAGAGAGAAAGGGGAGCAGGATCCAGGGAGAGTTATGGGTAAAGAGCCACATCCAGAGCGGTATGCCATAGGCGATCAGCAGGAGAAGGGCGTATTCCAGGCGTGTGGCCTGGGGACCGATCATCACGGCCAGGGTGCGTTTTCCCGCCTGCTGGTCGGTCTCGATATCGCGCAGGTTATTTACGACCAGGATGGCGGTGGTCAGGCTCCCTACCGGGATGGCAGCAATCAAAGCTATAGGAGTGATGGTCAGGGCCTGGACGTAATAGGTTCCTCCCACCGCCACCAGGCCGAAAAAGAGGAAGACCAGGAGATCTCCCAGACCATGCGAGCCGAGCGGGTATGGGCCGCCGGCATAGGCGAGGGCAGCGGCAATGGAGGCCAGCCCGATCAGGACAACGGGCCATCCTCCCCGTACGACCAGGTAGGTTCCCACGGCAGTGGCTGTCACAAAGGTCAGCCCGATACCGAGCCGGAGATGGGGGAGGGGGATCAGGCCGCTGTGTGCCACCCGGAGTGGTCCCTTGCGTTCAGCCGTATCGACACCCTTCACACAGTCGAAATAGTCATTGGCCAGGTTGGTGCCGATCTGGATGAGGAGGGCGCCGACCAGGGCAGCCAGGGCAGCGAAGGGGGCCAGGTCCCCATCGGCATAGGCCAGGGCTGTTCCGGTAATTACCGGTGCCATGGCTGCCGGTAAGGTCTTGGGTCGGGCCGCCAGCACCCAGGCCTGGCAGGGAGTTACATTCTGTGTCGTGACCATACGCTCTTCCTCAGGGACGCCACGGGTATTTCCGGAAGGCAGGGGGACGTTTTTCCAGATAGGCGTTGCGTCCTTCCTGCCCCTCTTCGCTCATATAGAAGAGCATGGTGGCGTTTCCGGCCAGTTCCTGCAGGCCGATCTGTCCATCACAGTCGGCGTTGAAGGCGGATTTCAGGCAGCGAATGGCTATGGGGCTCTTTTGGAGGATTTCCTGGGCCCAGCGCACCCCTTCTGCCTCCAGTTCTTCTAAAGGTACCACTTTGTTCACCAGTCCCATCGCCTCTGCCTCTTGGGCCGTATACTGCCGGCAGAGGTACCAGATCTCACGGGCTTTTTTCTGTCCGACGATGCGTGCCAGGTAGCTGGCACCGAGTCCCCCGTCAAAGCTCCCCACTTTGGGACCGGTCTGGCCGAAGATGGCGTTGTCGGCGGCGATGGTCAGGTCGCAGACCACATGCAGGACGTGTCCTCCACCGATGGCGTAGCCGGCGACAAGGGCGATGACCGGTTTGGGCATGGAGCGGATGATCCGTTGGAGCTGGAGCACATTGAGACGGGGAACCCCGTCTTCGCCCACATAGCCGGCTTCTCCCCGTACCGTCTGGTCTCCTCCGGAGGAGAAGGCGTATTTCCCGTCCTTGGCCGGTCCGTTACCGGTGAAGAGGACCACACCGATCTGGGCGTCGTACCAGGCATCGGTAAAGGCATCGATCAGTTCGTCGATGGTTTTGGGACGGAAGGCGTTGCGGATCTCTGGGCGGTTGAAGGCGATGCGAGCCATCCCGTCGGCTTTATGGTAGGTGATGTCTTCGTACGGTTTGACTTCGATCCAGTTGACCATTGTCTCTTGTTCCCTCCTCCTTCTGGTTATCTCGACAATGTTAAATGCACCGCAGCGTTCACAGAGAGCGTGGAGAGGAACAGCATTTTTTGCCATTCATCCCAGAGAGATCCTCTGTGACCTCAGTGTTCTCTGCGGTAAGATACAAGTGTAACATTGTCAGGTTGTTGGATACGCTCTTCGGCCACCCCGATGCTCCGCAGCAGCATGGTCCGTAAGGTGGGGAGTGCCTGTTCCGGTTCGGGTTGGCCGGTGTATATCCAGCGGATGACCACCTCATAAATCGCTCCCATCCACACATAGGCGGCAACGGTGGTCTGGAGGGGCGGGATATCCCCCTGGGCCACGGCGTGGTCGAGATGATGTTTGATCAGTCTGGCGAAGCGATCATGGATGGTCAGGCGTTTTTCTTCAAAGGTGTTTCCCAGGCCGGTGGCCTGGATCAGGAGGATCTTGGCCAGTTTTCGATAGCGGGTAAACATCTCCAGGCAGGCCTTCAGGGCAGCTTCCACGCGCTGTATGCCGTGTGGTTCGCTCTCAATAGCGGCCTGCAGTTGGGCTTCCAGGCGTTCGACAAAGGTATCGATCAGGGCGAGAAAGAGCTGTTGTTTGCTGGGGAAGTAGGAGTAGACAGCCCCTTTGGAGGTTTGGGAGGCGAGGACGATGTCATCGACCCGGGTGGCGTGGTAGCCTTTTTGGGCAAAGACATCCATGGCGGCATCCAGGATCCGTTGTCGTGTAGGTTTCTTCTTGTTTGTCTGCATGGCTCCCCTCTTTTTCTTTTTCTGTCAAACCGACCAGTCAGTCTATACCACAGATACCCGGCGCTGTCAAGGGGAGGGCAGGGGAAGGGAGGCTGGCCGTTATACGTCACAAGAGATAGCCAGAGCCCATTATCCGAGAAGGAGCTTAGGCAACCCCCATACGATGGCAACACCGTAAACCAGATCCAGCCAGAAGATAGACCCGATTGCACCCACGACAATGAGCGCGACCAATGGGATTCCCACGACCTTGGCGGTGATAGGGGTCCCCTTCTGCCAGATGGTAGCCCACATGCTCTTGGCATCCCCGGTGCTGGGAAAAGAGTGCATGGCAATGGAAACTCCAAGCCAGGTCAGCAGGGTACCGATGGTGGTGAGTCGTCCCGTCTGGAGTACGTCTCGAGAGGCGAGCAGGCCAATGGAGAACCCCAGGAGGGAGTTCCCTACGAATGGGCCGACCCCGATCAGGATATGTTTCCAGATGGTAGAGGCTGGTGCGTGAATCACATAGCCGGCAGGGTTGCCCAACCGGAAGTAGCAGACTTCTATGACCTCTGTCCCCGTGAGTCTGCAGAATACTTCATGGGCAAATTCGTGGACAATGACTCCGGGAAACGTCACTATGGAGATGACAAACCCAGGTATCACGATGCATTCCGCCTTTCCATGCGTGTGTCTAATGGATGGCTCGGCAGCAGTAACTGCAAAACCACCACGGCCAACCTGTCCCTGGCCTACCCACCTGCTCTCATACCCGAAGCCGCTGCCTGTGGCAACCAGGTTTAGATGACCGGTGTTGTATCTACTCTAAGTTTGTCGCCCGTTTCACCTCATGCAGCGTTCTTCCGTCCTTGTACTTCCAGGAATTCCAACCGTTTGCAGCTCTTCCCAGGACGGTTGCCGCCGCGGCGGATGGTGAGGAGAAGATATGATCTTGCGTGAAGCGATAAACCCCATTCTCTTCTACCAATATTCCCTCTTCTTTCAACTTCGCCCGCAGGTTCGCAACCCCTTTACCAAGGGTAGGAGTCTCTCGTATTCGTGCTGTTGATCCCCTAAAGACGACAAATCCATCTTCCGTGAGTTCACCTTCTGCATGAACCTCTTTTCCTTGACACACCAACACATCTCTCTCTTGTGGCTTCATGATGGGATCAAAGATAGGATAACCAAGCGTTGAGGTAAGTACTCGAATCGTCTTAAAGTTATCGTACAGATCCGCTTGAATCGGCTCAGGCGTATACGGTTTCGTTGGTACAGTCGAGTTAGCAAGCCGAAATCTCTCCGCTTTTCTGGCTTGCTCGTAACAATACCATTCAAGAAACTTGATATGTGTCTTTGTGAAATATCCGGTTTTTGAAACCACCACAATAGCGGTATTCCAAAAATCCTTGGATTTGTTGTGCTGTTTCAGTCGAATACTACAATCTTCCGCTTCTCCAATATAAACCATCGGTTTTGTTTCGTTATCAGGGTTGCCGATCAAGAAGTAAATCCCAACATTCCCTAGCTCTTCTCGTTCCATAGCAAAGGCCAGCTTGGAGCGGGGGACAAGGATTATCTGAATCGTACGGCTGGTTATTTCAGCAATCCTGATGCTGCGCGGATTCCCATCCGGCAGGTAAATTTGAATAGTCTTTCCAGATGCCATTTTCTCCGATTACCGTGGGCAGCCGTAAGGGTTTGGAAGCCACTCTATGGAGCAGCTCTTCTAAAGCCGAACAAGCGGGGTCCTCTGGACTTGGTGTATGACCAACTCCCAGGTTCACTGTAATACGAAAAGACGAAGCTGTCAAGCTTCCCCCAGGCATGATATGATCTTGACAAATCCCCGACTCCATGCTAGGTTACAGTAGTTAGCTCATTGAGGAATCTGATCGAATGCAGACACCCCCGGGGCAGGGTGCAATTCCCGACCGGCGGTTACAGCCCGCGACCTGGGAAGAGGTGAGAGCTCTTCCCGGCTGATCTGGTGGAATTCCAGAGCCGACAGTGACAGTCTGGATGGGAGGAGGGTGGAAGACGTCTTTGTACGTAAAATCCCGGGGAGAGGTTCGCTTCGGGATTTTTTTTTGCTATGCCAAGCATTTCCTGGATCAGGTAAGGGATTCCGTGAAGCAAAGGGTGGCGGTGCTGACAAAAACAGACTACGAGCGGTGGATGCGGCGGGCGTTTTCCCTGGCCTTGCAGGCTAAAGGCCGCACCAGTCCCAACCCGATGGTGGGGGCGGTCATCGTGCAGGGAGACCAGGTGGTGGGCGAGGGATACCACACCCATGCCGGGGCGGACCATGCCGAGATCGTTGCCCTGCGCAAGGCAGGGGAGCAGGCACGAGGGGGTACGCTCGTCGTTAATCTTGAACCCTGCTGTCACTATGGTCGAACTCCTCCCTGCACCAAAGCCCTGATTCAGAGCGGAATTGCCCGGGTGGTACTCGCCATGAAAGATCCCAACCCGCTGGTCTCGGGCAAAGGGATAGCAGAACTGCGACGGGCGGGAATTCAGGTAATAG
>RFHZ01000409.1 GCA_003696125.1 Nitrospinota bacterium | reverse complement strand
TCCCCGGATGGGATGAACATCAATGCCCGGTGTGGAGCCCTTTTCCCGGAAATACTCCGTGAAAAGGTGTTGCAGCACCAGGCGGATCTCGGTCTCAGCTTTGATGGGGACGCGGACCGCCTCATCGCCGTTGACGAGCAGGGGGTGGTGCGGGATGGCGACTATATCCTCGTCATCTGCCTGCACGCCTGGCTCCGGGAAGGACGTCTCACCACCAGGCGGGTGGTAGGAACGGTGATGAGTAATCTGGGGGTGGAGCTGGCGGTGCGCGCCCTGGGATGCGAGTTTATCCGGGCGCCGGTGGGTGATCGCTACGTGCTGGAGGAGATGATGCGTACCCAGGCCCAGCTCGGTGGGGAGCAATCCGGGCACCTCATCTTCCTCGACTATCACACGACCGGGGATGGGATCCTGACCGCATTACAACTCCTGCAAATCCTGCGCAAGAGCGGAAAACCGTTGAGTGCCCTGGCCGACAGCCTCCAAAAGTATCCCCAGGTGCTGGTCAACGTGCCTGTCGCCGTCCGGACCGATCCCCTCTCCTGCCCCGCTGTCCGCCAGGCCGTCGAGACCATCCAAAAAGATCTGGGGGACGGGGGACGAATCCTGGTAAGGCTCTCCGGCACAGAACCGGTGGCCCGGGTCATGATCGAGGGGCGGAATGCCGATAAAATCCGGGTGCAGGCGCACCAGCTAGGCGAGGTGATTCGTCAGGAACTGGGAGGGACATGATCAAGGGTATCGGCATCGATATCGTGCGTATTGCCAGAATGGAGCAGGCGATTGCCCGCTGGGGAACGCCCTTTTTGACCCGGATCTTCCACCCGGAGGAGATCGCCTATTCCCAGAGGCAGGCGCGACCCGGCCAGCACTTCTCGGCCCGCTTTGCGGCCAAGGAAGCCCTGCTCAAGTCGCTGCAAACCGGGATCGGGAGTGGCATCGCCTGGCGGGAAATCGTTGTCCGTACCGCCCCTAACGGTGCCCCCCGGCTCGATCTGCAGGGAAAGGCACGCTGTATCGCCGAAGCACGAGGGGTCAGGCAGATCTATCTGTCTCTGAGCCATGATCAGGACTATGCCATTGCCCAGGTAATCCTGGAGGGGGAGAACCGGTGAAGGTCGTCACCGCCCAAGAGATGCGGACCATTGACCAGCGAACGGTCACGGAGTACCGGATGCCCAGCCTCCTGCTGATGGAACGGGCCGGTATGGCGGTAGCCCAAACCGTACAGCAACGCTACCCCGATCAACTGTCCCGAGGAGTCGCCGTCTTTGCCGGCAAGGGGAACAACGGCGGGGACGGCTTTGCTGCAGCCAGAAACCTGCTCCGGACCAGGGTTCCGGTCACCGTCTTCCTTCTCGCCCCGCGGGAGGCGGTGCGGGGAGATGCCAGAACCAACCTGGAGATGTTCGCGGCCCTGGGAGGCGAGATCGTCGAGATCACCACCGAGGCCGATCTTCCCTCCCTCCAGTCCCGCCTCGGTCACTACGGTCTCTTTATCGATGCCCTGCTGGGAACCGGATTGAACAGCGCGGTCAGCGGGATATACGCCACGGTGATCACACTCATGAACGCGCAGCCGGCCCCGACCGTGGCCATCGATATCCCTTCTGGACTCTCTGCTGACAGCGGCAAGATCCTGGGTCCCCATGTCTGGGCCGATTGCACGGTGACCCTGGCTCTTCCCAAACCCGGCCTTCTCCTCTACCCGGCAGCCAGGGCGGTAGGAGAACTGGAGATCGCGGATATCGGGATCCCTCTCCCCCTCCTCCACGATCCCTCCCTCCGCCTGCAGCTCCTGGAAGCAGAGGAGATAGCCGGACTCGTCTGCAAGCCGCGGGATCCGGACACTCACAAGGGGACCTACGGGCATGTCCTGATCGTGGCCGGCTCTCCTGGCAAAACAGGAGCCGGTGCCCTGGCCAGCCTGGGAGCCCTTTACACCGGGGCAGGACTGGTCACCTATGCGCTCCCCCAGGGCCTGAACCTGGCCATGGAGAGTCGGCTGCTGGAAGTCATGACCTTCCCCCTGCCGGAAACCGGAGCCGGGACGATAGGAGAGGCGGCCTTTTCGGCGCTGGAACCGCTCTTTTCCACGGTCGATGTGGTGGTGATCGGTCCGGGAATCTCTGCGCATCCGGAGACGGGGAGGTTCCTGGAGCGGGTGGTGCAGGAGGTGGACCTCCCCCTGGTCATCGATGCAGACGGCATCAATCATCTGGCCAGGAACCCGGCCCTGCTCGAGGCCGGTGAAGCACCGCGTATCCTGACCCCTCACCCGGGAGAGATGGCGCGCCTGGTGGGACTGTCCACGGCAGCGGTGCAGGAAAACCGTATCGAGGTGGCGCGGGAATTCGTCCAGAAGTACCGGGGCACCTACCTGATACTGAAGGGAGCACGAACCCTGGTAGCCGGTCCAGATGGCCACGTTGCCATCAATCCGACAGGCAATGCCGGGATGGCAACGGCAGGGACAGGGGATGTCCTATCCGGGATGGTGGGAAGCTTTATCGGCCAGGGCCTGCCCCCGCGCGAGGCAAGCCAGGTGGCTGTCTTTCTCCATGGGCTGGCCGGAGACCTGGCCCGGGAGGAAAAAGGGGAAAGAGGCCTGGTGGCCGGTGATATCCTGCATCGGCTCCCCCAGGCGCTCCAGCGGATGCACCACCTCCCCCCCTCCCGACCAGCCATCCGGTAAGGGCGATGGGGGAGGTGCTCACCACCAGCAGTGAGGAGACGATGGCCTGGGGAGCGCGACTCGGTGCCCTCCTCCAGCCTGGGGACCTGGTCTGTCTCTATGGAGAGATCGGGAGCGGGAAGACGACCCTGACCAAAGGGATTGTGCAGGGGGTGGGCGGCATCGCCAAAGAGGCGGTGACCAGCCCCACCTTTACCCTGCTCCATATCTACCAGGGACGCTTTCCCGTCTACCACTTCGACCTCTTCCGGATTGGGAGCCTGGAAGAGCTGGAAGAGATCGGATACCGGGAGTATTTTCAGGGGGATGGGATCTGTATCGTGGAGTGGACGGAAAAGGGGGAAGAGATCCTGCCCCTGGAACGACTCGATATCTTCCTCTCCTTCGGGGAGAGGGAAGAGGAACGGAAGATCATTCTGAAGCCACAGGGAGAGAGGTTTCGGCATCTCTGCCGGCAACTAGGAGGAAAGGGGTGATCTCTGGACTGTTGCTGAAGCAGTGGGGTGGATTTCTGCTGCTTGCCTGTACCCTGGTAGGGGGGGCGATGCTGGTACAGCACGGCTGGGAACGGCCGGTGGTGAGTACCTATCGGCCCATTGAGAGCCGGAATGTGGACCCGGTCGTGCGGCTGGAGAACTTCCACCTGGTCGATACGGTGC
>RFHZ01000408.1 GCA_003696125.1 Nitrospinota bacterium | reverse complement strand
GGGGAGGGCTTCCCCCACACCGAAATAGCCGTTCAGCGGCTGATGGGCGTACCGCTCGATGTAGGCCTGCTGCTGGGCCTCATCCTCCAGGATGAAACGTGGAGCCATGCCGGTAGCGATCTGCTGCCGGGCATAGTCGGCCAGTCCTCGCTCGCGTACCAGTTGGTGGTTGCGACGCCGATCCTCTTCTGCTTTCCTCTCCGCCTCCGGATCGGACGGTTGATGTCCCCCGTCGATATTGCAGATCAGCACCGCCCTGGTCATCTCCGGATGCCGGGCAGCAAAGCCGATCGCCGTGGCTCCTCCCATGGAATGCCCGGCGATGTAAGCCTCGGAAATTCCCAAAAAACGAAGGAGCCCGTACAGGTCCTCCACGAGCTTGCTCAGGGTGTAGTGCTCCTTACCTGCCGGGACCGTAGAGAGTCCATGTCCCCGTGCATCGTAGGCGATCACGGTGTAACGCCGGGCAAAGACCGGAATCTGGTGTTTCCACATCTGGATACTGGTACAGTACCCGTGCGCCAGTACCAGGGGGAATCCCTCTCCCTGCACTTCATAGTAGAGATTCATCTCGTTGACCGTTGCTACCGGCATCGCTTCCTCCTTCATTATCATTACCATCCGATGGCATAGGCGGGAAAGATGGTGGCCAGCTCTCCCCGGGGATCGGCCCCACCGTATACCACCCCCCGTTCTGCATCCACCTGTACCCCGACAATATACCCTTCGATCCAGTCCGGCTGCAAGGAGACCTGATGTCCCCTGGCCTGCAAGGCGCGCCGGACTTCGTAGGGAATCCGTGCTTCTACACGTAACAGGCCCGGGTTGGCGGTATGGGGATAGACCGAACTGGGAAAGTGCTGGCTGCTGAATTTGGGTGCTTCGATCGCCTCCTGCAGCGACATCCCGAAATCGACCATGTTCAGGAAGAACTGCAGGGTCCATTGATCCTGCTGGTCCAGTCCCATGGTTCCAAAGGCCAGGAAGGGTTTGCCGTCACGCAGCACCAGGGAAGGGGTCAGGGTGGTCCGCGGCTGTTTGCGTGGTGCCAGGGCATTGGGGTGATTCGGCTCGAGATAGAAGACCTGGATCCGGTTCCCCAGCGGGAAGCCGAGTCCTTCTACTACCGGGGACCCGGCCAGCCAGGCTCCACTCGGCGTTGCGGCTACCAGGTTACGTTCCTGATCCACCACGGCGACATGAACGGTTCCCCGCTGCCAGGAACGACCGGTCAGGTTCTCTGTCCCTTCCCGGAGGGGTCTTCCCCGGACCGGATCACCGGGACGCAACTCCAGCGAAGCCTGATCAGGATCGATCAGGGTACGCCGCAGGCGGGCATATTCAGGAGAGAGGAGTTCCGGGAGGGGGACATGGACAAAGGCAGGATCTCCGTAATAGGCCTCCCGGTCGGCAAAGGCCAGTTTAGCCGCTTCGGTCACCAGGTGGATATAGGCGGCGCTGTTGTGTCCCAGGCTCTGCAGGTCGTAGCCTTCCAGGAGACGGAGCTGCTGGAGAAAGACCGGCCCCTGGCTCCAGGGACCACACTTGAAGACCGTATACCCGCGATAGTCGATGGAGACCGGGGGTTCTACCCGGGTCTCGAATGCTGCCAGATCTTCCAGATCGAGGAGGCCACCGTTTCGCTGCACAAAATCGGCGATCTGCCTGGCAATCGCTCCCCGGTAGAAGAGATCGCGCGCCGCCTGCAGCCCGGCACTCCTCCCCTCTCCCTCTGCCTGCTGTTCTGCCTGGATAAGACGAGAGAAGAGGCGGGCCAGATCCGGGTTGCGAAAGATCTCCCCTACCTCGGGGAGGCGTCCCTGGGGCAGGTAGACCCGGGCCGAGGTAGGCCACGCTTCCTGAAATTTCCTCCTGAGGTGCCAGATGGAGAAGGGGAGATAGTCCCCTGGTCCGCGCAGGCCGGGATGCATGGGAAAGCCCTCTTCGGCCAGGGTAAGGGCTGGTTGCAACACCTGGGCCAGGCGCATGGTGCCAAAGCGATCCAGGGCGGTGAGCAGGGCATCGAGCGCGGCCGGCACTCCGGCAGCGAGCAATCCTTCCCCAGGAATGAGAGTGTAGTGATGGGAGGTAAACCACTCAATGGTGGCCCGTTGCGGGGCGACCGTATTCCCGTTGATGGCCCAGACCTGTTGGGTATTGGCCTGGTAGATCAGCATGGGAACCTCACCGCCGATCGTATGCATGTGTGGATTCAGGACCCCCTCGGCAAAGATGGCGGCAACGGCGGCATCAACTGCATTCCCACTCTGCTGGAGCATCTGGAGGCCGGCCACTGCCGAGAGGTAGTGTTCGGTCGCCACCATCCCACGTGTTCCCATGATC
>RFHZ01000407.1 GCA_003696125.1 Nitrospinota bacterium | reverse complement strand
GAGGGAGCCCTAGAACGGGCAGCAGGAGGGTACAGACCCGTGTACAGCAAGATGCGCCTGATTCAGCAAGGGTTATAGAGAGCCTAATAAAGGGCTTCTATCCCTGAGAATATCTTGGAGAAAGGAGAAAGCCATGGCCCTATGGAAACCAGATCCCTCCTTTTATCCATCCCCTAAAATGGCGATGCACGCACCACCAGAGCGACACGGGTACGTGGCCGCGCTTAACTACGGCCGCAATGATCGTCCTGATGCCCTCTGTGTGGTCGATCTCGACCCCCAATCCTCCACCTATAGCCAGGTGGTCCATACCCTGGAATTACCCTCTGCCGGGGATGAACTGCATCATTTTGGCTGGAATGCGTGCAGTTCGGCCCTCTGTCCCTACGCTCCACATCCTCACCTGGAACGGCGCTACCTGATCGTGCCGGGGATGCGCAGCTCCCGCCTCTACATCATCGACACCCAGCCCGATCCGCTCCAGCCGCATATCACGAAGGTGCTCGAGCCGGAGGAGGTGCTGGCCAAGTCGGGCTATAGCCGTCCCCACACCGTACACTGCGGTCCGGATGCCATCTACATCAGTGCCCTGGGGTCGGCCAACGGCAACGGAGGACCGGGAGGTATTTTCCTGCTCGACCACTTCCACTTTGACGTCATCGGTCCCTGGGAACTGCACCGCGGCTTTCAGACGCTGGCCTATGACTTCTGGTGGCATCTGGCCGACGACGTGCTGATCAGCAGCGAATGGGCCACCCCTGCTCAGTTTGAAGCCGGAGTCGTGCCGGAAGATCTGCTGGCGAATAAGTATGGACACCGCCTCCATTTCTGGGACCTGCGGCGACGCCGGAATGTCCAGACCATCGACCTGGGGGCAGAACACCAGATGGTGCTGGAACTCCGTCCTGCCCACGATCCAAGAAAAACGTATGGCTTTGTCGGGGTGGTGGTGAGTACCCAAGACCTGTCGGCCTCCATCTGGACCTGGTACAAAGCGGATGAGCGGTGGCAGGTCCGCAAAGTGATCACGATTCCCCCTGTCCCGGCAGAGGAAGCGGATCTACCCCCCCTGCTCCAGGCATTTAAGGCGGTACCCCCCCTGGTCACCGATATCGATCTCTCCCTGGATGATCGTTTCCTGTACGTCTCCTGCTGGGGACTCGGGGAGTTGCACCAGTACGACGTCTCGGATCCCTTCCACCCTCAACTGACCGGGAAGGTGGCGCTGGGCGGGATTGGGCAAAAGCAGGGACACCCCAGGTGGAACGGTGCACTGTTGGGGGGACCGCAAATGGTCGAGATCAGCCGGGATGGCCGGCGCGTCTACGTGACCAACTCCCTGTACAGTACCTGGGATGACCAGTTCTACCCGGACAAGCTCGAAGGGTGGATGGCCAAGATCAATACCGGTGCCGAAGGGGGAATGGAGCTGGATGAGGAGTTCTTCGTGCACTTTGGGGAAACCCGTGTCCATCAGGTACGTCTGGAGGGGGGTGATGCCTCCACCGACACTTTCTGTTATCCCTCCTGAGGGACTGGGACCCTGGCTGGTCCTGCTCAGCTTTGGGGTCTATCATGGCCTCAATCCAGGGATGGGCTGGCTGTTTGCCCTCTCCCTGGGCCTGCAGCAGAAGAGTGGCCGGGCGATATGGGTTGCCCTCTTCCCCATTGCTGCGGGTCATGCGGTGTCGGTCGCGGTGGTGGCGGGGATGGTGTGGGCCGGGATGCGGCTGGTTTCTCCCTGGACCGTCCAGGTGCTCATCGCGCTGGTGCTCTTCGGCTTTGGGATCTATAAAATGGGCACTTACTACCGGCATCCCCGCTGGGTGGGGATGAAGGTGGGGCTGCGGGATCTGTTCGTCTGGTCCTTTCTCATGGCCACGGCACACGGGGCCGGGTTGATGGTGGGCCCGGCCCTGGTCGGGGTGGCCCGCCTGTGCGGGTCGCCGGACACCCAGCTCCGGGTAGGAACCGGGCTGCTGCTGGCCGTGGGACTCCATACCAGCGCCATGCTGGTGGTGATGGGTGGTGTGGCCTGGGGCGTGTACAAGAAGTTCGGGTTGGCCGTGTTGCGGCAGCAGTGGATCAACTTCGACTTGATCTGGGCGGTGGCGCTGCTCATTGTGGGAGGAATGGCCCTGGTACTGGCTCTGTAGAGGTAATTGATGGATACTGCCCTGAGTCAATCAGACCCCTGAGGGGTATTCATTATGAACTGAACAGCATTCCAGATTGGGGGGAGGCATGACCAGGGATCGTGGACACAGAGTGCGTATGCATCATGATGAATCCCTGCCTCATGAACCTGTGGTGGGGAGAGTAATTCCGCTGGTGCTGGAGCTTGATCCTCCGTATGCAGGAAAGATCGATGCTTTCGAAGTACGTATCGGTCGCTCCGTTGCTCAGACCCGCCTGATTGCCCGCCGGTTCTTTGATCGTGATGGCCAGGTGGATCTGGGGTTTCTGACAGGTGGCCACCTGCGCGCCATCGCTCAGCTCTGGCACGCGCTCCATCGCGCGCATGGAGCCGAGATCCCGGTATCGTTCCTGAGGCTTGACGACGAGAAGAAGACGTATGAGCCGGTAATGGAAGGCTTCATAACCAGCGCTGACCTGGAAGCGGTGCTCCAGGAGGTTGAGCGAAAGTGTAACCTGGGAGTCCGGACGAGATCGCTCGATCCCCCGATCTACCTGGAAGCCTTCTGGGGACCCAGGCGGTTCGGCAGGCTGGATGCCATGATTGCCCGCCTTGCCCACTTCAACATCGTTCCTGATGCCTTGCTTGAGAAGGCACGTCGTGTGGACGCTCCTCAGAACTGGGCGGTGGTCTATCCGCAGGGCCTCCCTGATCGTGACCAGGTGCTTTTCGCCCTGGAACCGCTGATCCAGCATCGCGGTGGCCGCGTCTTTGAACTCTCCCACGGGCATGATCCCGCCGTGATAGATCGTTTTCTGGTGGAGTTATCCCGCATGCCCATCGAGGAGCGTCCTTATTACCTGTTAGCGCTGGGCGATTTCGATGTCCTCAGCATGGAGTTCCAGTACTTCCTCCAGAGCTTTGGGGCCACAGGTCGTCTCGCCTTTTCCCATCCGCATGCTTACCGCGAATATGCAGAGAAGATCCTCCGTGCTGAGGCTGGTCTTGATGATAGTGATCCGCCGGGACCTACTTACATCGCAACCGACTACGATGACGTCAATGCACGGAACTATCGTGAACTCGTCCAACCGCTCGCTACGGTACCGGATCTGCCCAGGCCCCGGGAGGTTCTGGCTCGCGGTCGGGCGTACAAAGAGCGGGTGCTGGAAGTGCTCAGAAGAGTTCCACCACATAGCCCTCTGCTCATCTTCGCACACGGCTTTGAGCACTTGACGACGAGAGGACAGCCCGTCGAAGCCGTCTTTGAGGACATGAGACAGTTTCAGGGAGCACTCATACTGGACGACTTCCTGGGACCTCGACCCCTGGACTCCACAACCGGCCTCCTGTGTGCGACTGATGTGGCGGACGGTCCTGTGTCCCCGGGAGGCATCGTTATCCTGCATGCCTGTTACTCAGCAGGAACCATCGACCGAGACACCATGCCAGAGTGGGTTCATCTGCAGATGCCTGCAAGGCTCTCTCCTCCAACCCCCTTTATCAGCCGGTTGGCCCAGGCGCTCCTTGCCAATCCCCAGGGACCGGTAGCCGTCTATGGTCACGTCAACCGGTCACACCAGGCGAATTACTATAATCCGGATGTGGAAAATATGGCCTATCCCTATCTCCATTATGCTGAAATGCTCAAGGCCCTGGTGCAGGGACTGCCTATCGGATGGGGTCGAGAGAGTTGTCGCCGCATGACCATTCATTACATGGATCAGGCCATGACGCTCTCGTACCAGATTGAATGGCTCCTGACCGGCCGGAGTCGAGGAGGCACAGGGGTCGGCTGGCCTCGTAAAGGGGTCGGGGCCTACGAGCGCAGCTTCCTGCAGTATTCGTTCGGTACCTGTAACTTCCGAAACTACCTGATCCTCGGTGATCCGATGGCCCGGATCAGGAAGACAAGACCGGAGGAATAGACATGGAAGGAATCAACAAGAGCTCCCGTAAGAGAATCGCAGAACTGGTCACAGAGCAGGAAACTGCAGATACGCCTCTCTCCGGCGATTTCGATAGCGAGGGTATTCTCGATTACTTCCGCAAGGCAGAGATCTGGGTGCCTACCGAGGTCTATGCAGACTACGTAGTGAGCAGAGGCTTCGACTGGTATGGGATGCAGTTCAGCGTCGCTTTTGTCCCTCCTGAACAACAGAAAGTCTCCTGGGCTCGCGTGCGACTGGACTTTCCGGAACCGGTGAAGCAGCTCGGCTCCTGGCTTCCCAACGACGCCTTCTCTGCCTATAAGGAGATAGGGAACACGACAGAGATAAGGGGTGCTGCAAGCCTCGGCGTGCCAGAGGCGTTGCTCGGTGATTTACCTTACCTCAGAGACCTCCTCCCCCAGTTCTCTATAGAATACCGCCGGTTCGTTGAGGAGAGAAAGACGCCTGTGGAGAGCGTTATTCGATCGGTTTCCGACCGGCAGCGACGCCTGGACTATGATTTGTCGGAAGATCCGAAGACCGGTATCGACCCGAGACAACTGGTTGCTCAGATCCTTTTCGGAATCGCTCCGGGTACAGATGTCAGGGCCTCCCTGTTATTCAGCCTGACCATCAACTGTCGCTGTGGACCACTCCGGCTGAGATCGGAGATCTCTCAGGATGTGGATATCACCTTTCGTCGTTGACCCGATATCTCATCACGCTGCATGTGACCCCTTCTCCAGTGCTTCTCTGTGGCTCCGGTCTACGGCTAACTGTACCGCGTTTCCCGACGTGACTCATGTCTCTCTCCACACGGACTGGATTAGTGAAATTCGTCCGCCGTTGATGTGTGGTCAGGAGATGAGCGCAAATAGCCGGTTACTGGAGACTGATTGATCGTGACTCAACTGATATTTCGCATCCAGAGCATCACACAAAGTCAATGGAAAAGGGTGCAGAGGCTTACCCGGCCGTCAAATGCAGGGGCAAAGATTGCGGCATGGTTTGTGATTGGCGGAATAAGCGCTTATGGAATAGGGGTGGTTCTTCCCAATATGGTGGCAATCGTTTCTGGCAGTTACAGTGCCATAATCCACGGTGAGTTGATCATTGGAAGGCGGGTAGTCTTGATTCAGGACACCAGTGGATCCATGAATGAACCTGCAAGACAGGAAAACCTTAAAAATCAGATCGACCGTTTAAAGGCCTCTGG
>RFHZ01000406.1 GCA_003696125.1 Nitrospinota bacterium | reverse complement strand
GCTTTGATAAAGTCCAGCGTTTTATCCTCAAGCGTGACCACCACATCGGCGGCCGGCGATTTGGCCACCAGCATGGCCGTCTCTTTCTGGATCATCTGGCTGGCGAGGAGCTCGATGAACCTGACCTTGATGCCGGTCAGCTCGGTGTAAATATCCGCATTGGCCTTGGTGGCAGGGTCAGAGGGGAGTAGAGGACCGTAGTTGTATACCACGATCTCTTTGGTATCACCTACCGCTTCTTTCCACCCTTTGGGTAACTCGTATTTATCGGCAGAGAGGCGAGCGAGGATCTCTTGCGGCGTGCCCCATTGGATCTTACCCGGATCATCGGCAAAGGTCGGAGCGGAGAGGAGGAGACTCAGAAGGACGAACCCGAGGGTGAACAGACAACGAAAGCTCTTTCTGTTCCTCATAACATGGCCCTCCCTAAGCAAAAGACTACCCGCAGAAGAGGAGGGCGAACACGGCTGTGCCTGCCTACCCCTTCCTGGCATTCACGATGGAGAAAGGTACCTTGCCTCTTTCGTCGGAATAGCTATCACCCCCCTTCTGGGTTGTTCCCTATATATAAACTCCCTTCTCTCCCCTTATAACACAATCCTCTCCCTGTTGGCAACGACTTTTTACGCTGCCCCTCCTCTGCGTGGAGATGCTCTGTCCCGGGAGCGTGAAGACCCGCTGTTGCTCCCCCACCATGAAGAGGAGAGTCCCCCCAGGGTAATCGCTATACAGAGGAAGGCAAAGAGGTCACCGTAGCGTGTATAAAAGGTCTGCACCTGCAGCAGGGGAATATCCCGGACCAGGGTGGTCTCTACATAGATGTCTACCCTGGCCACCAGCTTCCCGGTGGGATCGACGACCGAAGTAAGCCCGGTGTTGGTGGCCCGGATGAGGGGTACCCGGTGCTCAATGGCGCGGAACTGGGCGAGCATCTGGTGCTGGTAGGGGGCACGGGTAGGACCAAACCAGGCATCGTTGGTCATGTTGACCAGCACCTGCGCTCCCTGCCGTACCGCCTCCCGGGAGAGAGAGGGGAGAATATCCTCGTAGCAGATCAGGGGAGCGAGACGTGGTCCCTGCGGTGCAGACACGACGCGAGGACCCGTACCAGGGGTGTAATCACCGATCGCGGTGGAGATTCCCCGTAAAAAGGGGAAATACCGCTGCAGGGGGATATACTCGCCGAACATCAACAGGCGGTGCTTATCGTACCGTCCCCACACCTTACCGCTGGCGGAGAGGAGGAGGGCGGAGTTGAACCGTTCCCGTCTCCCGGCCTTCTGCCGTAACGTATTGGCACCGATCAGGAGCAGAGAAGAGGGAGGGGGATGTAGCGGTAGAGAAAGCGATCTGGCCGCCGTAGAGACCGGATAACGATAAGCGGTCTCTGGCCAGACGATCAGTTGAGGTTTTTGGGCCATGGCCTGGCGGGAGAGGCGGGCCAGGATCTGGTGTTGTTTTTCTTCCCAACGCGGATCGTGTTTCTCTTCACTCCCGATGTTCGGTTGGATCAGGGCTACCCGGAACGTTGGGGCCCGGGTCGTGGCGGCCTGGATATGGTGGAGACGCCGGTACCCATACCCGACCACTGCTCCTACCAGGACACAGGTTATCGCTACTCCCCGCCAGGGGAAGGCGATTCCTGATCTCCGAACACTTAGAAAGAGCTGGAAGAGGAGTGTATTCACCCACACCAGGAGAAAGGAGATCCCGTATACCCCGGTGATATCGGCAACCTGTACCAGCGGTAACCAGGCGATCTGGGGGTTGCCCAGGTGCCAGGGGAAGACCTGGGGATAGAGGAATTCTAGCGCGGTATAGAGCGCAGCGGTGAAAAGGGGGAGCCAGGTCGAAGAGAGGGAGAGGCCCTTCCTCCCCCAGTGGTAACCAAGGGCAAAGAGGGAGAAGATGAGGCTGAAGGCGGTGGCGATCAGGAGGAAGAGCACCAGGCTAAGCGGGGTAGGGATCCCGCCAAAGCGGACCATGGTGCCGACCAGCCAGTAAAATCCCAGCACATGACCGGCAAAGCCGGCGACCAGCCCCAGCAGCATGATCTGCCATGTTTTCGTTTCAGATCGTCTCCTCCCCTGCTTCGGTCCTGGGTCAGGGAGCCGCCTCCTCCTTTCCAGGGCAAACAGCAGGGGTACCAGGGCAAACCAGGCGATGAAAAAGAGGGTATCAAAGAGAAAGCCTGCACCGAGAAGGATTCCGGAGAGGGCGGCGAGCAGCACCTCTCTTGCCATTCCCATTTTTCCCATATTCATGCCCTTTTCCCTTCCGGCATCTTACCGGCCCTGGGGACGAAACCGCCCTCCCCATTTTTGCCGGACCTCCAGGAGGAGATCAGGAGTGATCAGCGCCTGTCCGGTAGAGCGGGCATACGCCTCTACCGCCCTGGCCACCATGCCCCGGGC
>RFHZ01000405.1 GCA_003696125.1 Nitrospinota bacterium | reverse complement strand
TGATATTGACTACAGCCGGTGAAGCCTTCTCTACGGCCACCACGACCGGGGTACGGCGTGAGGCGGCTTCAAGCGAGGAATCGATGAAGAAAAAACTCCAGAGTCCGATCAGGAGCACAAGCAAACAGGCCTGGCTTATTCCCCTCTTCCTTCTCATCTCCTGCCTCCATTGCTGTCACTCACCTTACCGTTTTCCTGCAGAGTATAGCAGAGGGGGGATAGGGATTCAAGCAGGAAAGGGGAAGTGAGGGCCAGGGTCAGCCTTCGCTTCTTGACGGTTCAGGACTCAGAGTCCCAGCCGGATATGGGCCAGGGTTGAATGGATGGTCAGCGAGAGGGCCACGGCGAGCGAGGTGAGCATGACCAGGAAAAAGAGGGCGGTGCGCAGCCAGAAGTGCCGCATGCTCTGCTCTCCCCCTTTCCAGAGGAGGAGAAGCACCAGAAGGGCAAGAGGAACAACGGACCAGTCGATCCAGTGATGAGCAGGAATCAACAGCGTGTACGCATCAGGGTAGTGCTGCTGCAGCCAGACCGGCAACGTCTGCCGGGGAATCCCCAGCAGGGGACGGCCGAAGATATAGTGATAGAGGGGGATCGGTCCAAAGGCAAGTCCCAGATAGACGAGGGTCATGGCGATCTGTATGATACGAAAACTGCTCGGGACCTTCCGCAACAGCGAAAGCCCATAGCTCAGGAGGATGCTCCCCCCGGCCCAGCCGAGAAACTGGCCAAAGGTGGTACCCAGGATGATGACCAGGGCAGAATAGGGGTAGAAGCGGGGAGGGATCAATCCACGACCGATGCCGAGCAGATGCCAGGTAGAAGGGAAGGCGATGACCAGCAGGAAGGCCAGGATACCGGTCAACGCTGCAGCGATCAGGAGTGATCCGATACTCTCCTTGAGCCATCCTTCTTCCAGGCCGATCTGACCGGTCTGGGGCTGAGTAACGGTTTGCTCATCAGTCACTGCGCCACCCCCTTCTGTGTAAACGATTGAAAATAGCCTGTCCCGTCTCCTCGTAAGAAGATGATCTCATGGGAAGTTGCAGAGACCAGGGCGAGGTCGGCATGCCGGTCCTCGTCGAAATCCCCCACGGCCAGGGCAATGATGTCCTGCCCGATCCGGATCCGGAAGCCCTTCTCAAATCCCCCTGTACCGTTACCAAAAAGGATGTGGAGATCGCGGGAGGTGCGGTTGCTGACCACCAGATCCAGGTATCCGTCCTCGTTAAAGTCCCCTTTATCCAGGCCATGCGGGTTTACCCCCACCGTATAGCTGGCCACCTTCTTCAGATTGCCGGTACCGTTACCCAGCAGGATATCCACCGCATCTTCACCAGCCGCCACGATGGCCACATCGGTGTGTCCATCACCGTTCCAATCCCCAAAGGCACGGTAGTGGGGGAAGCGTCCCACCGGCACCTCGATGGCCTCGACAAAAC
>RFHZ01000404.1 GCA_003696125.1 Nitrospinota bacterium | reverse complement strand
CTGGTAATCACCAGCGTACCGCTGTCTCCCCCAAAATCTACCGGGGAGTAATCGACCAGCACATTGACCGATGCCCCAAACGCCACCGTAAAGGGGAGTGAAGGCGTGGTGGGATTCAGGGTAAACTCTCCACTCCCGCTGATGGTAAGCCCGCTTATGGTACAGTCCACACTCCCCACGTTGCCGATGGTGGTGGAAAGGGTCTGGGTGGTCCCCACATCCACCGATTTGTAATCGAGGACCAGGGGGCTGACCGTGATATCGCATTCGTTAGGCGGGAGCACACCGGTACCGGTGAGGGTTACCGGAACCGTCGGCTCATCCGGATCATCGCTGGTAATGGTCAGGGTCCCGCTGTCTGGCCCTCCATCGGTAGGAGCATAAACGATCGATATGTTTACCGATGCCCCTGCAGCCACGGTAAAGGGGGTGCTCGGCGCACCGGACAGGGAAAAGTCGGTGCCGCTCAGGGAGAGCCCGGTCACGGTCAGGTTCTCTGTTCCCACGTTGCTGATGGTGGTGGTGAGGGTAGAGGACATCCCCACCGTCACCGAGTTAAAGTCGAGCACCTGGGGTGACACGGCGATATCCGGGTCTCCCCGGCCGGTACCGGAGAGCTGGACCGGTACCACATCCTCGTCCGGATCATCGCTGGCGATCCAGAGGACCGCATTCACCGCACCGCGGACAGACGGGGTATAGGCGACCGGCACATCCACCGAGCCCCCGGAAACTATGACAAAAGGTACGCTCGGCGCACCAGCACCCAGGGCAAAATCGGGGCTACCGGTCAGGGCGAGATCGGTCACGGTCAGATCCGTCTCTCCCAGGTTTTGAATCGTGGTGGAAAGGGTGACCGTGGTACCGAGCCGTACCGCCCCAAAGGCCAGGGAAGTGGGAGACACATCGATATCCGGTATTCCCAGCCCTTCCCCGCTGAGACTTACGGAGACAGATGGGGTATCGGGGTCGTTGCTGCTGATATCCAGCGTGCCACTATCCACTCCCACATCGGCCGGGGTATAATCGATCGCCACATCCACCGAGGTCCCAAAGGCCAGGGTAAGCGGAGGGGTCGGTGTGGCCGGGTTGAAGGCAAAATCGGCACTCCCGCCCAGGGTAAAATCGACACTACAGTCCACGCTTCCCCGGTTGCGGATCGTCACCGTAAGCGTCTTGGTGCTCAGCTTATTCACCTGGCCAAAGTCCAGGGCCAGCGGGCTGACCTCGATGTCACAGGCATTGGCCGGCGGTGTCCCGGAAAGATCTACCGTAATCACCGGCTGGTCCGGATCATCACTGTCGATCTCCAGTGTGCCCGTGTCATCCACAAAGTCGGACGGCGAGTAATCGACCGATACCTCTGCCGTCCCTCCCGGTGCCACGACAAAAGGCGGGACCGGAGTGGCCGGGTTCAGGTGAAAATCGGCACTCCCGCCCAGGGTAAGGGCACTGATGTGACAATCGGCACTCCCCAGGTTGGTGAGGGTGGTGGTGAGGGTCTGGGTCTGGCCGATCTCGGTCAGGCCAAAGTCCAGGGCCAGCGGGTTCACCAGGAGATCACACGCGATGCCGGTGCCGGAGAGCTGTACCGGAACCACAGACTCATCCGGGTCATCGCTGGCAATCCAGAGCACCCCGTTCACCGCCTTGGCCACCGAAGGGGTGTAATCGATAGGGATATCCACCGAACCGCCAGGAGCCACCACCAGGGGCAGCCCTGGAGCAGAAGGATTCAAGGCAAAATCCTGGCTCCCGGTGAAGGCGAATTCGGTAATGGTCAGATCCCCATTCCCCACGTTGCTGATGGTCGTGTTCAGGGTGGCGGTGGTTCCTACCGTCACCGTGCCAAAAGCCAGTGAAGTGGGGCTTACCGCGATATCCGGCACCGTGGTCCCTGTACCGGAAAGTATCACCGAGATCAATGGCGTGCCCGGAGCATCGCTGCTGATATCCAGGGTTCCGCTATCCGCCCCGCTATCGCCAGGGGAGTAATCGACCGGGACAGCAACCGAGGCGCCAGGCGACAGGACAAAGGGAGGAGCCGGTGCACCAGCTCCCAAAGCAAAATCGGCACTCCCGCTGGTGGTAAGGCCGGTTATGTTACAGTCCAGATTCCCCACATTGGTAATGGTTGTGCTCAGGGTGGCGGTGGTTCCTACCGTCACCGTACCAAAGGCGAGCTGGAGCGGTGTCACATCGAGACCACAGGCCGGCGGAGGCTGGATGCCGTTACCGGAGAGTGGGACCTGGATCTGAGGAGTATTCGGATCATCGCTGTCGATATCCAGGGTCCCGGTATCTGCCCCTTGTGCCGAAGGGGTATAAGCAACCGGGACATCCACCGACAGCCCGGGAAACACGGTAAAGGGAGGGGTCGGTGCACCCGCACCCAGGGCAAAATCGGCACTCCCACCGATGGCGAGCCCGCTCACGGTCAGGACCTCGCTCCCGATGTTACTGATGGTGGCGGTAAGGGTTACCGTATCCCCCAGGGCCACATCTCCAAAATCGAGGGCCAGGGGTGTCACCTCGATATCCGGAACCCCCAATCCTGTTCCGGTGAGGCTGACCGATCTCAATCCTTCATCCGGATCGTTACTCCCGATCCAGAGCACCCCGTTCACCGTCTGGGCCACCGAAGGGGTGTAGTCGATCGACACCTCTATCGAGGTATTCGGTGCCAGGGTGAAGGGAGGGGAGGGGGTACCGGCTGCCAGGGTAAAATCCCCGCTCCCGGTGATAACCAGATCGGTGATGCTCAGATCTGCATTCCCCAGGTTACTGATGGTAACCGGGAGGGTGGAGGTCGTTCCAACCGTTACCGGGCCGAAATTGAGGGTCGACGGTGTCACGTCGATATCCTGCTGGGCCTGCGCACCCGGTATCCCCCAGGTCAGACCGACCAGGCTCAGGATACAGAAAAGTGCTATGAATATCTTGTACCTCATGATATCTCTCCCTCGCTGCAAAACCTCCTCAACCTTCAGATCTCCCCCTATCCATCAGACCGTCTCATGGCCGCCTGCTCGGGAGCAGAATAGTCCATGCCCTCCATCTTTCCGAAACCGAAGACGGTGACCTTGTTGGGTCCGAACTGGCTGGCCACCACAATCACATATTCCAGCTTGAAGCGTGGATCGGCGTACTGCTGAAAGAGCGGAGCACTGTCGTAATCGATGAATACCGTTGTCGGGAGGTTGATGTTCTCCGGGTTCACCCCCGGTTCCCCAAAGAAGAGGAGGAGCCGCCAATCCGGATCAAAGAGCTGGACGTTCTCGAAAGCCGCATCCACGATATAGATGCGTCCTTCCCGATCCAGGGCGATCCCTTTAGGCCGGGCAAACTGCCCCAACCCGGTTCCCACCGTGCCGTAGCTGTGCACAAATTTTCCATCCAGCGTGTACTTCAGGACGTGGAAGTTCCCCGTGTCGGTGACATAGAGGTACCCGTCCGGCCCTACCGTCATGTTGGTCGGCCAGAAGAGTTTGCTCTCTTTGGTCTTGCCCTGCCCGAATTTGAAGAGGAGCTTGCCCGACTCCTTATCCAGGACCTGGATCTCGTGATGCTGGAGGTCACTGACGTAGAGGCGGTCCCCCACCACGGCCACATCACCCGGTTTAAACTGATCGATCACACCGTACGCGCGCAGGAAACGGTCGTGCTGGTCAAAGACCAGCACCTGGTTCCTGCCCGTATCCGTGATGTACTTGAGCCCATCCTCATCGATGGTGATGTTGATCGGTTTTTTCATCTTGCCGGCACCGGAACCGGGAACAAACTTGTACTCCTTGTTCCGCAGGTCAAAGACCGCATACCCCGGTCCCCGCGTATCCACCACGTAGAGTTTTCCCTGGTGCAGGGCCACCCCGTACGGCTTCTCGATCTTCCCTTCCTCTTGCTCCTCCTCTTTACCCAGGACGAATTCGGCAAAGGAGCTGCGGCGATACTTCTCTGGATTCAGGTCCCGGGCCGAGGAAAAGCTGGTCAGGTACTGGATGCGGGGGGGATTGGGT
>RFHZ01000403.1 GCA_003696125.1 Nitrospinota bacterium | reverse complement strand
GTATCCCGGCGTTCTCTGCGTGCTCGGCGGTAAAAAGTTCTTCCGGTCACGCATGGCCTGAAGATGACTCAAAGTGCAAAAGGGTGAGTAATAGTTACTTAGGTGTGTCGATACCAGCAAAAGGATTCCTGATGCCTCGTCGTCTGCAGAGATTCGAAGCGCTGACCGTGCGGTACCTCTATCCCCTTTACCGCTATGCACGGCATCTGACCCGGGATGCGGGGAAGGCGGAAGAACTGGTGCAGGAAACCTACCTCAAGGCGTATCAGGGCTGGCATAGACTGCGCGATGACTCCCGGGTGAAAGCCTGGCTCTTCCAGATCCTGACCAACTGCTACCGTGATCGGTATCGCCAGGCCTTGCGCCAACCGGCCTGGGTAGAACTCTCGGCCGCCACAGAGCAGGAAGAGGAACATGGCCCGGTCTCGACAGCGACTACAGATCCGGCAACCCTGCTGGAACGCAAAGAGGCGATCCAGAGCGTGCAGGATGCCATCGCCCAGCTTCCCCCTCTTTTCCGCATGCTGGTCCTGCTCGTCGATATCGAAGGCTTCTCCTATAAAGAGACGGCAGAGGTACTCGATATCCCTTTAGGAACGGTGATTTCACGCCTTTCGCGTGGCCGTCAACGCCTCCGGCACCTGCTGCAAGACTACGCCATACAGGCAGGATACCTGCCGGCAGGATTGCCCCCTGCGCCGGAACCGGATACCCCCATTATCCCCCTGACCGCCTACCAGCATCGCCGTCGCACCAGAGGAGAAGGAGGGAATGGATGATGAATTGTGAGGAATGCCAGCGCTACCTGCATCCCTATCTGGATGCCGAAACCGCCCTTCCGGAAACCCTGGCCATCCAGGCCCATCTCGATGCCTGTCCCCGGTGTCGCCGGCAATGGGAGGTGGAACGGGCACTGCGCAGGTTGATGCGAGAAGAACTCGACCGGGAACCAGATCTCCCCCCTACCCTCTGGCCAAAGATTCAGCGGGCGCTACGCCGGCAGGAATCCCGCCAGAAGCCTCGTCCCACCCCCTGGTGGTCCTTCCTCCTGCGCCGGCACCCTGCTTACCGCATCGTGGCCGGGGTGATCGTTCTGATCCTCATCCCGGTCATCTTCTTCTTGCACTACACCACATCGGTAAACAGCCTGGCCCTGGCCCTGGCCGATCACCAGGCCATGGTACAGGGGAAGAGCCTGCCCCAGGTCATGGCCACCGAACAGGAGGAAGTGGTTCGGTGGCTGCGTCAGCGCCTCCCCTTTGCCCCGCCGGTACCGGCTTTTGAACGGGTAGGACTCCGCCTGCAAGGGGGGAATCTCTGCAAGATCCGGGGAGTCGCCGGAGCAACCCTTCTCTACGAACAGGGAGGCCACTGGATCTCCTACTACGTCTTTCCGGCCAACGCAGAGGAAACCATACCGGCAGAGGAACGGCATACCCCCAAACAGCGTCGCTACTACCTCTGGCGGGCCGGAGCCTATCGGGTGGTCTTCTGGCGGGAAGGGAACCTGATCTGCGCCCTCATCTCTGATCTGAGTGAAGCCCGCATGGTGCAGATGGTCGAAGCCCTGCTCGACCAGCAGGTATCGTAAAATGCAGGCACAAAGGGGCAAAGGCACAGAGGTACAAAGGTACCGGATGCCTGGTAGGGGCGCAGCGGCGCTGCGCCCCTACTCAGTCCTCAGTCCTCATTACTCGTTACTCATCACTCATTACTCATTACTCATCACTCATCACTCGTTACTCATTACTCGTTACTCACTTACCAGAGGAGATCGTATCCTATGAAGCTCACCACTATCAAATCCGGTTTGGTCAGTGTCAGTTCGGCCCTTGTCGCCTCCCTCTGCTGTGCCCTCCCCCTTGCCGTGGTCCTGCTCGGTTTGGGGAGTGGGGCCTTCATGATGACCACCATGCGCTACCGCTGGTTGTTCCTCCCCATCGGCGTGATCGGGGTCAGTCTCGGCTACATCCTCTACATCCGGGAAAAGCGACGCTGTGCGCGACTGGCCTGTCGCATGGCCGGAAGCCGCCTCAACCTGGTACTCTTACTGGTCGCCACTCTCCTTCTCGCCTTTGAGCTCGTCCTTACCTTTGCCCCGCAGTTCTCCGCCTCACTGCTCAGCCGGGTCATGGCCGAGAATACCATGAACACCATGTTCGGTACCATGCGCAAGACGGCAGGAAATCCCTCACCGCTCCAGAACAGCCCTACTCAGATGGTAACCCAAGGCAGCCCACAAACACCCCTCCGTTCTCCAATCTCCGGAAGAGGATCTGTAGCCACGGCGCAGGCCACAGGGCTCTCCACCGCCGTGCTCAAGATCAGCGGCATGGTCTGAGGATCGTGACCGGCGATTGTGCGACGGGCCCTGGAAGGGCTCGACGGGGTGAAAAAAGCAAAGGTCAGCTTTACACGAGGCGAGGCACGGGTAACCTATGACCCCAAGAAGGTCAGCGTAGAGCAGATGATCGCAGCCGTCCAGCGAGCCGGTTTTGGTGCCAGCATGCCTTAGGCCAGCTGTTGCCTTACCCACTCCTCGTCCAGACCGACACAGACCGCCTCC
>RFHZ01000402.1 GCA_003696125.1 Nitrospinota bacterium | reverse complement strand
GGACATGGGACACCCTGGAACCGGTCCGGGTCACGCTCCACGGGTCACGGGTAGAGGTCCACTCCTTCCGGTGGGGCCGGGAGGGAGAGTTTCTCCAGCTCTCGGGGACCATTGATCCCCAAGGGAAAGAGGATTTTCAGGCACAGCTAGTCGATCTCGATCTGCAAACGGTGGGGGATCTCATCGGAAAACCCGGGCATTTTGCCGGCCGGCTCCAGGCTTCCCTCACCCTGCAGGGAGATTTCCAGCACCCGGAGATCACAGGCCAGATGCTTCTCACCAGGGGGAGATGGGCCACCATATCCCTGAGCAGGGTCTCTACCAAGATCCGTTATACCCGGAAGCGGGCCACGCTGCACCTCACGGTGGAACCGCAACGGGGAGACCAGTTGCGCATCCGGGGTAGCATACCGATCGATCTCTCCCTGAAGGCAACCCGCAATCGCTTTCTCCCTCAACCGCTCGATATCCGTTTCGTTGTCCCCCGTCTTCGCCTGGCTTCACTCCTACCTGTCCACGCTGGCTCAAAAGGGGTAAAAGGCCTGCTGAGCCTGCAGGGCCGGATAGGAGGGACCTACTGGAGACCACAACTGCACGGAACGATCGCGTTGACCGGTGGCAGCCTGGGAGAGGAGTGGGAAGCTGTCGCCTTTCGTCTCCAGTTCCAGGGGGAGGATATCCGTGTCGAGGGCTATATCCCCTCGCCTGTTCCGTCAGATACTTCCCGGATCGAAGTGGGGCAATTCTCGCTCACCGCGGACCGGTTGACGGCGACACAGCGGTTGAGTGCAACACAAAGGGTGACACGGGAGGTACGGGATCTGGTCCTCCACACCAGCCTGGTCCTTAGCGAGGCCGTGAAGACGATCCAGATCAAAACCCTGCGGCTGTCCACCCGCAATCCGGATATGAGGGTAGAAGAGATGCAGGCCCAGGCCACCCTCACCCCTACTGCGGTCACCGCAACCCTTTCCGCATTGCGGATCCAGGGCGCTCAACTGGAAGGGGAGGGCAAGCTCTCGCTTACCGCCGAACCCCGGTACCAGGCAACCCTGGATCTGGTTGATGTTTCCCTCCCGGAAATCGGGAAGATTACCGGTACTCCCTTGCAAGGGAGGCTTACCGGCAGGATCCGCCTGCAGGGAGAGGGGAAAGACTTCCAGGTGCAGGGGGAGTATCGACTCGGCAAAGGACGCCTGCAGCATACCATTCGCTGGCAGGGAGCGGGAAAGGTCCCGGCTTATGCGGTAAGGGCCAGGTTACAAAACCTTCATCTGGAGACGATCTTGGCCTCTTTGCCGGAAAGCGATCTCAACCTCGCTGTCGATCTGCAGGGTCAGGGACTCTCCTGGACAGATCAGAACTCCTCGCTAAAAGGGACCCTTGTGCTCCAGCCCTCAAGAGTCATGGCCATCCAGATACAG
>RFHZ01000401.1 GCA_003696125.1 Nitrospinota bacterium | reverse complement strand
GTGGACAGGCGATGAGCCACGATGATGGTGGTCCGTCCGGCCATCAACCGGGCTAAGGCCTCTTGAATCAAGGCCTCTGTATAGGTATCGACACTCGACGTGGCCTCATCGAGAATCAGGATCGGTGCATCTTTGAGCAAAGCCCGCGCGATGGCCAGGCGTTGTTTCTGTCCGCCGGAAAGCCGTACCCCTCGCTCACCGATGAGGGTATCGTATCCCTGGGGAAGTTCCCGGATAAAGGCATCCGCATTGGCCGCGCGTGCCGCCTCTATGACCTCCTCCAGGCTTGCTTCCGGGCGTCCCACCCGCAGGTTTTCCAGCACCGTGGTGTTGAAGAGAAACACGTCCTGCAACACCAGGCTCACCTGACGCCGCAGATCATGCAGGGCCCATTCGCGCACATCCACCTCTCCCACCTCCACCGCCCCGGCGGTCACATCCCAGAAACGGGGGATCAGGCGGGTTAAGGTCGTCTTTCCCGCACCGGTATGTCCCACCACCGCGATGGTCTCCCCTGGCTGGATCTCCAGGTTGATCTGGTGCAGCACCGGGCAGTCCGGCTCATAGGCGAAGGAGACCTCACGGAAGCGGATCGTCCACTGATCGCTCGGCCGGGTAGGACGACGGGGGGCAGGAGGGTCCACCAGTTCCGGTTCCAGGGAGAGGAGTTCAAAGACCCGGTGGCTGGCAGCAATCGCGTCCTGCGTGTTCTCACTGGTCTGGTTAAACTGGATGATCGGCTGATAGAACTGGCTCAGATAGAAGATAAAGACGACCAGGTCGGCCAGCGGCATCTCCCCGCGTAAGGTCATCGACCCGCCAAAGCCGAGCACGATGAGCATGCCTACCCCGGAGAAGAGATGGGCGGCACTCTGGGGAATGGCCGATATCCGGTTGATGCGTACCACATAGCGGTGCAAGGTGGCACAGGCTTTCGCTACCTGGGCGAGAC
Organism: Nitrospinota bacterium; assembly: GCA_003696125.1. Taxonomy (GTDB): domain Bacteria; phylum Tectomicrobia; class Entotheonellia; order J063; family J063; genus J063. Next base: position 6,452 of record RFHZ01000401.1, on the reverse strand, counting down.
GATGGGCTTCGTAGGTAAAGGCCTTGATCACATTCATTCCCTGGGCACTCTCTGCGATCAGGGCATTGGTCGTTCCCATCGCATCGTGGAGCTTTTTGTAGTTCTGTCGCATGCGGGGGAGGAGCTTGAGGTTGGTGGCCAGGAGGAGGGGAATGGGGAGGAGCATGAGGAGGGCCAGCTTCCAGTTGATGCTCATCAGCACCGCCGTCATGCCCACCGGTACCACCAGGCTCATGATCCCTTGCGGCAGGCCATGGGCCAGGAAGAATTCGACCGTCTTGACGTCATGAATCACCCGGGAGGCGAGATCACCGGATTGCTGTCGCGTGAAGTACCCGCTGGACAGCCGTTGCAGGTGGGCGTACGCCTGCACCCGTAGTCGAGCCAAAAGTCCCCAGGCCGCCACATGGGCCAGGTAGCGATCCCCATAGAAGAGGAGCGAGCGCACGACATAGGTGAGGCCGAGAACGAAGAGGAGGGAACGGAACGACCAGCTCGCAAACCAGGCCTGTCCCATCCCTCCAGTGATTTTGGCCCCGCCATTACCCAGCGCAACCCCGATGCGTGCGATCGTCTCCCGCACCAGCAGGGCCGGAATCAGGGTCACCAGGTGGTGTCCCAGGGCGCAGAGAATGGCAACGGTCATGACCAGTCGAAACCCTTTGAGATAGGTCCATATCTGACGATAGAAATGCACGCATGTTCCTCCTTCTGCGCAGCATATCTTTCTGCTCAACACATCTTCTCTGCATCCACAAACTCTTCCACGCCAACAAAGACTCCTGGGTGATACGGAATCGCCATGACGTGGACGAAAAGTCACCTGGGTGAGCGACGCCGTTTCGCTACCGGTGGCGCCAGCACTTCTGCCAGCAGGATCCCCTGTCGCAGGATGGCGCGAGACCGCAAAAACCTGCGTAGATGGGAACGTTTTCCTCTCTTTTCGACGCGTCTCCGCCTTTCAAAAGGATCCATCATTTAGGTTTCCTCCTCTCCGCTCTCTTCACCTCCGCGAGCCAGCGATTCCCGCATCCGGGTATCGGCCTGCACGTTGCGGAGGTCATAGTAGTCTCGCACCCCGATATTCCCCTGGCGAAACGCTTCAGCAATGGCCTGAGGGATCTGCGCTTCGGCCTCGACCAGTTTGGCCCGCATCTCCTGCACACGCGCCCTCATCTCTTGCTCTAAGGCCACCGCCATGGCTCGACGTTCCTCCGCTTTGGCCTGGGCGATCTGCTTATCCGCCTCTGCTTGGTCGATCTGCAGTTGCGCCCCGATATTCTTTCCCACATCGACATCGGCGATATCGATGGAGAGGATCTCAAAGGCGGTACCAGAATCCAGACCTTTGGAGAGAACGGTCTTGGAGATATTATCCGGATTTTCCAGGACCATGGTATGGGTTTGGGACGAGCCGATGGTAGAGACGATCCCTTCCCCGACCCGGGCCAAAATCGTCTCCTCCCCGGCGCCTCCTACCAGTCGTTCGATGTTGGCCCGCACGGTTACCCGGGCCTGGGCAATGATCTGGATCCCGTCCTTGGCCACAGCAGCCACCTTGGGGGTCTCGATCACCTTGGGGTTGACACTCACCTTGACCGCCTCCAGCACGTCCCGGCCGGCCAGGTCGATGGCCGTCGCGCGCTGGAAGGAGAGATCGATATCCGCCTTATCCGCAGAGATCAGGGCATTGACCACCTGCTGGACATTCCCACCGGCCAGGTAATGCGCCTCCAGCTTGTCGACCTCCAGATCGAGTCCGGCCTTGGTCGCGCTGATCAGAGGACGAATCACCGCATGGGGATTCACCTTGCGCAGCCGCATCCCGATCAGGGTGAAGAGGCTGACCGATACCCCGGAAAAGAAGGCGCTGATCCACAAGCCGATCGGGATGAAGTAGAGGAAGAAGGATATGCCCACGCCTAAAACTATCAGTATCAGTATAATGATTGCCCCTGTCAGTTCCATGTTCCCCTCCTTTTCCTAGGTTGGTTGCTGCTCCTCTGGTCGCACCACCAGCCGGTTCCCTTCTACACGGATCACCGTTACCGGTGTATGCGGCGGGATGTACTCTCCTTCTGAGATGATATCGAGACGTTCTTCCTGGAAGAGACCGATACCGGAAGGACGTAGCGGCGTAGTGGTTATCCCTTTGGCCCCCAGCCAGGAGTCCAGGGGAGGTTTCTGCCCTTCGTGTGGTGAGGGAAGGGTCTCTTCTTCCTTTACCAGCCTCTCTCGTGGTCGCCGGCTCTCCAGCCTGGCCCTCAGGCTCAGTCGCGACCAGATCGGGGTGACCGGGAGCAGGGAAACCATGACCACGGCCCCGATCACCACCAGGATCAGAGAGGTCAGGAGAGACAGGCCCGCCTGCCAGAGGTCTTCAGGCACCGGGTACTTCCCGAGAAAGCTGAGGAAGGCCCCGGCCCCCAGGGCAAAAATCCCCAGGATTCCGGCCACGCCAAAGCCGGGAATAACCAGGATTTCTATGGATAAAAGGATCAGTCCTGCCCCGATCAGGAGGAGCTCTTCCCAACCGGCCAGTCCCACCAGGTAGTGGCTGCCGAAGAAGAGGGCCAGGCTGGCGATCCCGATTCCCCCGGCTACTCCAAAGCCGGGAGAGAGGAGCTCGGCCAGGAGGGCCAGCATGCCGAGGGAGAGGAGGAGGGAGGAGATCAGCGGGTTGGTCAGGGCCCGTACCAGCGACTCTGCCCAGTTGGGCTGGGTGCGGATGAGGGCAGCGGAAGAGAGGTTGAGGTGCTCTAACAACGCCTCCAGCGTGTCGATCTGGCCGTCTGCCACCTTCCACTTCAGCGCTTCCTGTGTGGTCAGGGTCAGGAGTTTTCCCTTTTCTACCAGCCCGGGTATAGCCACGTCTTCATCAACCATGGCCTCGGCCACCTCTGGGGGTCTCCCGTTCCGTTCCGCCGTGGCCCGGAAGAGCTTGCGGATGGCCGATACGTACTTCTCTCCTGCCTTTTGCCCGCTCTGGTCTACCGGGGTGGCAGCCCCGATGACCGCCCCACCGGTCATATAGATCTGTTTGGCCGCCAGGGCGATGAGTGCCCCGGCCGAATAGGCTTCTTTGTCAATAAAGGCTATCGTTTCTACCCCGGCATCGAGGAGCGCATCCCGCATCTGGATGGCTGCATCGACCCGTCCTCCCGGTGTGTTGATGTGCAGGATCACGGCAGCAGCACCCTGGCGCTCTGCTTCGTGGAGTACCCGGCTGGTATAGGGGGCCAGGCCGAGATCGATCGTTCCGGATACGGAAAGGAGAAAGACTTGTGGTCGCTGGGCCTGACTTGCCTGCCAGGAGAAGAGGAGGGCGATGGTGATGATCGCGGTGCAGAGGCAGAGGAGAAGATGTCCTCTCCTGGCCGGGGTAGCCAGGGGTCGTAAGACACTTCTAAGCCATGTTGCGGGAGTAGAGGGGTGGAGCATAGCGCTTTCCTCCCTGTCGAGACCATATATTCGTGTCTTCATGATAAAGCTTTTAGCGGAGAAAGGCAATGAAATTCGGCCCGTCGCCTATCTGGTTGATTCCGTAGCGCGTTTCATGGTATGCTATCCCCGAAAAGAGCTCATATGGGACTGCCGTAGCCTTAACCCGTGTATCCAGCAGATGCTCACCCCGGCTCTGCGCCGCTGATATAGGCCGGCAATCCCGTCAAGCAAGGGCACGTCATGGACATCTTCGTTGCCGACCTGCTGGCGGTGGAGAAGGAGGCAGCGGGGTTGCTGGATAAGATCCTTAGGGGAGGGAATCACGTGACCTATAACCCCGAAAAGCCTTACCGACGCTCGGTTCGTTTGCCAGAATACGACTATTCCCGGCCCGGGGCGTATTTCGTCACCATCTGTACCCAGGATCGGGTATGTCTATTTGGTCAGGTTATGGACGGGAGAATGCGGTTGAACGAATACGGGGATATCGTACGGGCGTGTTGGTTGGCCATTCCCGACCATTTTCCACGTACGACATTGGACGAATTCATCATTATGCCCAACCATGTACATGGCATCATTGTGATTGTGGACAACGTAGGGGCGACGCATGCGTCGCCCCTACCCAGTAAACCCCGTGGTCCCAAACCCCATTCAATCGGGGCGATTGTTGGTTCGTTCAAATCCGCCGTTACCAAACGGATCAACGAAACGCGTGGCACGCCTGGTGCGCATGTCTGGCAACGGAACTACTACGAACACGTCATTCGGGACGAGGTCTGGCTGGACCGAATCCGTGAATACATTGCCGGCAATCCCGCACGTTGGGAAGAGGACGAGAATCACCCGGAACGGATCAGGGAAACGCATGAAAAGGGAATCGACCGGGTACGCACCCGCGAATAACGGAAGCAAACTCCCCCTCTACTCCCGGCACCCGGTTTCATCACCACGACGCCAAAACGGGTAGACAGGGGTGCTGATAGCGTATGACTTTCCCTCTGGTTTCGATCTTGCTGCCGGTCTTCAATGCAGAAAAGACACTCTCTGCCTGCCTGCAAAGCGTGCAGAGGCAAAGCGAGTCTCGCTGGGAGTGTATCATCGTGGATGACGGTTCCTCAGACGGATCGCTGGCCTGCGCCCGCCGTTTTGCCGGACAGGACTCCCGCTTCCTGGTGCTTTCCATGCCGCATCGAGGCCTGGTTGCCGCCCTGCAGTTGGGACTCCCTCACTGTCGCGGCACGTTTATCGCCCGCATGGATGCCGATGACCTGATGCACCGTCATCGACTGGCACTCCAGATCCGCTACCTGGAGTCTCACCCGGCCCTGGCTGCGGCCGGATGTCATGTCCGCCTCTTTCCCCGCCATCGTTTACTGGAGGGATTACGCCGGTATGAACGCTGGCTCAACAGCATCCACACCTCCTGGCAGGTCAGGGCCGAGGCCTTTGTGGAGTGCCCGATCGCCCATCCTACCCTGATGATCCGCCGCCCCATACTCCTCCAGATGGGGTACCGGGATTGCGGCTGGCCAGAGGACTACGATCTGGTGTTGCGCCTCCTGATCCACGGCTACCAGATCGGTGTGGTTCCTTATCGACTGCTGAGCTGGCGCGATCATCCACATAGGCTGTCGCGCACCGGGGCCAGCTATGCCCTGGAGCGGTTTACCGCCTGCAAAGCGGCTTTTCTCGCCTCCTCCTTTCTTGCCACCACCGACAGGTACATCCTCTGGGGATACGGGGCCACCGGCAAAGCGCTACGCCGTGCCCTCCTGTCCCATGGAAAAATCCCTTCCTATATTGTGGAACTCCATCCAGGCCGGGTGGGAAAACGGATCCACGATGCCCCGGTCATCTGGCCGGCAGAACTCGTCCATGTGCCGCGCCATCCGATCGTGGTTGCGGTGGCAGGAGAGAAAGCGCGTAGTGAGATCCGGGAATGCCTGGTTCACATGGGTTTTCGGGAAGTCGTTGACTTTGTCTGCACCGCCTGAAGCAGCCAGGTGGGTCAAAAAAGAGGAGAAATGCTCATGAAAATCGCCGAGGTAAAGACCTATGTCCTGCAGGCCACCCTTTCCGATCAGGAAGCCTTCTCTTATTCACAGGCCTGGTTTCATACCCGGACCGCCATGCTGGTCGAAATCGTCTCGGATGAAGGCATCAGCGGCATCGGTGAGGCGTACGGGCCACCGGCCGGGAGCCGTCCCATTGTGGAAGAGCTGTACAGGCCCCGCCTGCTGGGGCGAGACCCCCTGGATACGCAGGTGCTCTGGGAAGAGCTCTACAACGCCTTGCGCGACTATGGGAGGAAGGGGATGTCGATTACCGCCCTCTCCGCGGTGGACATCGCCCTGTGGGATCTCAAAGGCAAAGCCCTGGGTCTGCCGATCTACAAGCTGCTCGGGGGACCGTTTCGCACCAGAGTGCAGGCCTATGCCACCGGTCTCTATCGTCGTGATGTGCCTGACCACCAGGCAGCCCTGGTGGAAGAAGCCCAGGGATACGTGGCAGAAGGGTTTCGTGCCATGAAGCTCAAGATCGGCTTCGGCCTGCAGGAGGATCTTCGTAACGTGCAGGCGGTGCGGAAAGCGATCGGAGAAGAGCGCTCCCTGATGGTAGATGCCAACCATGCCTATGATGCCACCCAGGCCATTCGACTCGGTCGCCTGATGGAGCCCTATCACATTTACTGGTTTGAAGAACCGGTGGTTCCCGAAGACATTGCCGGCTACCTGCAGGTCAAGCAGGCACTCAGCATCCCGGTTGCCGGAGGGGAGGCAGAGTACACGCGGTACGGATTCCGGGAATTGCTCAGCCAACGGGCCGTGGATATCGTGCAACCCGATATCTGTGCCTGTGGCGGGTTCAGCGAAGCGATGAAGATCGCCACCCTGGCTTCTACCTGGGGGGTGACTTATTACCCACATGTCTGGGGATCGGCAGTGGGACTGTACGCCAGCCTGCAACTGGCTGCGGCCCTGCCTCCCAACCCGCTTGCCCTCTCC
>RFHZ01000400.1 GCA_003696125.1 Nitrospinota bacterium | reverse complement strand
GAATATCCCTCCTGGGGGACCCCTTCCCCACACTCCTTATACGGGACAAGTGGATAAACTGATCACCATCGGGACAATGAATCTCGGCACGCCAGCCGCCAATTTGAATGAGGACGAACTCTTACTCCTCGTGGGAACAACTACACTTCTTGATCTGGTCGGTGTCGATTTTGATCCCTTTAGCGGAGCAATTCAATCGATGAAGGTGGGCAGTGGAGAGCTTCAATTCTTGAACGAGACCCATCTGGCGAACTTACCTCGAGATGTGGAGTACATTTCGCTCGTCACTCAAATGCCCTCAGGTTTTGGCATTGGTGTCTGCACAGCACTGCTCGCTGGAAGCATTCTCATTCCTCCTCAGTTGGAAGTTATCTTTGCAGCCAAAGGGATTCTGGTTTCTACCATTGCTGCCTCACTCTATAGCAAGATTTGTACATCTGATGGACAGAGTCTGCCGAACCCCCACATGATCGGTGCCGTTCAACAACCGAGTTTTTATCCGAATTCGGATGAGATCGTTGGACTCGACAGCCAAAATTTAAACAATGTCTTCCGTGCCGCCAATGGAGAGGATCTTGTGCAGAAGTGTATCAATGAAAGTCCAGGGGAAAATCCGAGCCTGATCGCCACGGTACGCTGTATTCCCGATACTCTCCATCATCAACAATCGAGCGCAGTCGATGCTCTCCTGGAAGCGCTGGATATCGAACCTCCGATTAAAATACCAGGAGCATCGCAAGAAGTAGAGGTCTCAACTGATACCCCTGCCCGAGCACCAATAGCTGATCCTGCTGGCCTTGCCCTGGATGATGCGGGGAACATCTATGTCTCTGATCGGGCCGCGGGAACGGTCACTGTTATTGATCCATTTGGATTTTCCACCACGTTTATCTCGGGACTTACGGAACCGACAGATATCGAGATAAGCGGGAGCTTCCTGTTGGTTTCAGACAAAGTAGACGTGCGTGCATTCCCGCTGGGTATCTCCGGTACGATCACCGACTTTGACGGCACTCCGGCCTCGCTAGCCCTTATTACGGTGCGTGGAGAGGGAGGGGCAACATCCCGTACTTTTGCTGCCGATGCCTCTGGAGGATTTAATATTCCTCTTACCATGATCGAGAGCAAGCTTAAAGAGGAAGGACTGACTCTCTTCCTCACGATTCAGACCCAGGGGACCCAGAGTAAAGCAAGTCGCACCGTTGAGGTTAGCGTCCCGGTAGCCGTCGGGTCGGTAACCAAGGAGCGGAAACAGACGATAGTAAATATTCAGCTACCTCCAGGTTAGGTTGCTGATCGATAGTGACAAAAAGGCGCACAGTGATCGGATGAGAAAAGGTTCGAGGGGGAAGAGGAATGAGGAGTAGAGAGGCAATTCTGTGTGTCATTATCTTTGGTCTTATTGGAACTGTCTGGGCAGGCCAGGCGACTCTTCCCAGACCGGTATGGAACTGGGATAAGCTCCAGACCCATTATTTTGCCTACGATCCGACACGGACGACGGTCTATAACCGCACACAGCGAGTACCGGTTCTTCCCTCTCTCGGCCTCACTCATCTGGTCACTACCGGCCGTACATTCAGGGTGGCCCAGAGCACTAGCAATCAGACTTCCTCTGAGGAGCAGGCACCCAGTGTCCCCACCACCATCACTGTAACCGGTGGGGCCCGGACGGTGAGCACCCGCCTTCCGGCCGGTCAGAGCACCTTCTCTCTCAATGTCCCCCTCCGTCCCAACACCGAAAATACGCTCACCGTCGAGGCGGTAGATGAGAATGGTCGCCGGGCAGTGGTCTCTGACCTGAAGGTCACGCAGATCTCGTTGAGCGACATCCTGGTCGCTGAAGTGACCGCCCAACGCCTCACCGTAGAGGAGGTCAAACAACTCGTCGCCGATGGTACCGTGGATCTGACCGATCCGGAGAACTTCAACGTGTCGGTCTTTGACATTGTGCTGAATATCAACGGGAACAATGTTCCCGTGCGCATGCCGGTTGTGCGTCCTAAGGAAGATCCTCAACCGGCCACTTCCCCACCGATCAAGCTCGTCTGTGGACGTCCCGGTCAGGCTCTTACGTTTACCGAACAGACGATTGCCATCCCCTGTGCCGGTGGTGGAGGTGGGCCTGACTTGCAGATTCAGGTGGTCGATATCCCTCTTCCACCAGAGGTTACTCCTCCTGAACAGCCTTCCATTCCCGGGGTGATCATTATCGAAGGGCGGATCAAGACCTTGAAAGAGTTCTTTAACGTGAAACTCCTCCTCATGAACGTCTCCACCCTGTTTACCCTGGAGGACCCTACGGCGACCATCGAGGTTCCCGAAGGAGCTCTCACGCCGATCGTTCCGGCCAGTGGTCCCATCATGCTTAACGATCTCCCTCCTCAGGCCGAGGATACCGGCGAGTTCATCGTGCGGGGGGATCGGATCGGGATACACACGGTGACGGTTCATTTTGGTGGATTTCTGACCGGCTTCGGCATTCCGGATCGTATAGCCGTCTCGGGTCAGGCCTCCACGCAACTGGAGGTCAAGGGCCCTCCTCCCATGGATGTAGAGGTAAGCCATCCAGACTTTGTGGAGGAAGGAGAGCCGTATACCCTCACTGTGACCATTACCAACACTTCTCCAGACGTACCGGCACTCTTTACCAGTCTGGAGTTGGATGTAGGGGGGGATGCCCACCTCCTGGATCCGGAGACAGGAGAGGAAAGGATAGGACCTCAGATCGAGAGTATCGGGGACCTGCTTCCTGGAAAGTCGGTGACACGCAAATTCCAGGTACTGCCCTTGAAGACCGGTCCGATCACGAGCTGTACCGGTGGCGTTAGCCAGAACCTTACCCTCTCCGTGCTGTTTACCGGTGGCCGAAATATCCCCTGTGCCGTGGGAACCTTCCCCGCCGATCGGGTAGATCCGGAAGGGAAACCGACCGTGCAGGTGGTTCCTCCCCATAATACCGTAGATGTCTCTCCTGATACGCTGATCACCGCCTTCTTCTCGGCAGAAATGATTCCAGAAACGATTACCACCGGGTTTCCAGAGGCAACCTTTCTCGTCCAGGAACCGGATGGCACGATCGTTCAAGGGACGCTGGAGTTTGGATCGGTCTTCAGCGGAACCACAGCCACCTTCCGACCGGCTGCCCCGCTGAAGTTCGACACGACGTACACGATATCGATCTCTCCCAACATCTTTGATCAAGATGGAAATGGACTGGCTTCAGGGCTGGCTGCTCACTTCACTACCCAACCAGCTCCCAGACCGGTCGATGACATTCCCCCAACCGTTCCCCTGATCGTGGAACCTCCGGTCAATCCTGGTGCGATTCCCCGTGGCCTCGTCGTTCCGCTCCTGGCCGAGGCCACGGATAACACCGAAGTCGAGCGAGTAGAACTCCTCCTCGATGGAGCGATGGTCGATCTCAAGCGCCCCCAATCCCCGGTACGTTTTACCTTTGACACGACTCCATTTGAAGCAGGGAGCATGCACACCTTTCAGGCCCGCGCCTTCGATCTGGCCGGCAATGTAGGCCTCAGTGCACCGGTCATTGTGACCATGGTCGGCGATGCCTCCTCACCGGAAGTAAATATCCAGACGGCGGAGACGGTGGATCAGGGCCGACAGCTTAACGTGACTATCGAAGCGACAGACGATGGAAAGGTAGAGCAGGTGGATCTCTTCCTGGATGAAGACGAGTTGGTCTTCTCCGGAAAGCTGGCTCCATTTGTTGCCATGCTCGCTACCGCCACGCTGGACCCTGGGGAACATAGCCTGCGTGCGGTCGCTACCGATGCGGCCGGAAATAGTGCCGAAACGACCAAAACTTTTACCGTGATCGGTGATACCACCCCCCCGACCGTGGTGATCTCCAGCCCTGCTGACGGCTCCCAATTTCTGGAAGGGATACTCGTCCCTGTCCTGGTGACGGCAACAGACAACATCGGTGTGGCAAGTGTTGAAATCTTTCTTGATGATGAGCCGACTCCACGAGCTACCGATACCAGCGGTTTTCAGCTCTCTACCGCAGAGCTCGAGCTGGGAGTGCATACCATCCGTGCAGTGGCTCAAGACCTGAGTGGAAATGAAACCACTACCCAGGCGAGCTTCACGATATTTGCACAGCCAACGGATACTACCCCTCCTCCACCTCCTGATGGGAGCCTTATCCAGGCTGATGCAGCAGAAAACGGGATAACCACAGTCACCGGACAGCCAGGAAGCGTGGAGGCCGGTGCCCGGATCGAGATCCTCAACCTGGATACCCAGGCCGGTGCCCAGGCCATTGCCGGTGCCGATGGGAGTTTTAG
>RFHZ01000399.1 GCA_003696125.1 Nitrospinota bacterium | reverse complement strand
TCCAGGATCACCACATCCAGGGTGAAGAGGAGTTCTCCCCCCTCCGGCATGGCATCGCGGGCATTGAGGGCCAGGTTGAGTACCATCTGCTGCATCTGGTTCGGATCCCCCAGGACCAGAGCCTTCCGCGTGCGGAAACGATGGGTGATGGTGATCCGCTTATCGATGGTTCGACTCAACAGGCGGATCACTTCCTGGACGATTTCGTGCATGTCTACGGCCACGTGTTGGTACTTGCCACGCCGGGCAAAACCGAGGAGTTGAGCCGTGAGCTGGGCTCCGCGTTCGGCCGCCCGTTCGATCACCTCGGCCGCCTGGTAGATCTGTTCTCCTGGCTGGGCATTGAGCTTCAGCAGGTTGGCGTACCCCAGGATGCCGGTGAGGAGGTTATTGAAGTCGTGGGCAATACCGCCGGCCAGTTGTCCGATCGCTTCCATTTTTTGCGTCTGACGGAGTTGGGTCTCAAGTTCCACTTCCTGCGTCACATCGCGTAACACCGCCACATGGTTCACTAAGTTGCCGGTGATGTCTCGCACCGGTGAGATGGTGGTCTCCCCTTCAAACAGGGTTCCATCTTTCTTCCGGCTGGTCATGCGACCACTCCAGGCCTCACCCGATTCCATTACCTGCTGGATCGCCTGGCAGAGGGTGTGGTCGTTGGGATCTGGTTTGAGCAGGCCGATATGTTCACCTGTCACTTCGGCTCGCCTGTAACCGGTAATCTGCTCAAAGGCCGGATTGACATAGTAGATGATCCCTTGCGGATCGGTGATGATGATCCCTTCTGCCACCTGTTCTACCGCCGTAACCAGCCGCTTCAACTCGGTTTCGGTTCGCTTGCTCTGCGTGATGTCCCGGGAGATCCCCATCACCCCGATCACCTCACCCGCCCCATTGCGCAGGACAGAGGCGGAGAGGTAGGAGGAGAAGGTCTCCCCGTTTTTCCGCCTGTTGGTGATTTCCCCGGTAAATCCCTGGATGCGGAGGGCTCGTTGATGGGTTCGTCGCCCCTCGACCGGATCGGCGTACAGGATATCGACCGGTTTCCCCAAGACTTCGGCCTTGCGGTAACCGAAGGTCTGCTCGGCTGCCCTGTTGAACTCGATGATCCGTCGGTCCAGATCCACAGAGATGATCATGTCGAGGGAGCTGTTGATCAGGTTTTCAGCATACTCTTTGGCCGCTTTTAAGGCGGCAATGGCCTGCTTGCGTTCCGTGACATCCCGGGCCACGCTCAGGACCGCCTGCTCCCCGCCGAACTCGATGCACCGCTCGCTCACCTCTACGGCAAGGGCTTCCCCGGTGCGGGTAATATAGGTCATTTCAAAATCGTGTTTCCCTTCCTGCAAGGTGTGTCGAAGGTGTTGAGCCAGGAGGGAGATGGCCTCAGGGGGGACCAGCTCCCGGAGGTTCTTGCCGATCAGTTCGACCGGACGCCAGGCGAGGCGCTGGGCACCAAAGGTGTTCACGTGGAGGATCTCCCCCTGTTGATCATGAACCAGCACGATCTCCGGGATGCTATCAAAGAGACCACGAAACCGGGCTTCGCTCTCCTGCAGTTCCTGGGTGCGGGCTTTGAGCAGGTCCTCGACCTGGAGGAGAGAGCGCTCCCGGCGCGCCTTTTCACAGAGTCGCACCAGATAGGCGGGATCAAACGGTTTCCGCAGGTACCCATCAGCCCCCTGCTTCATGAAGCGGAGGGCCAGCTCCGGGGTCGGATTGCCGGTAATCATGATCACCACAGTTGTCGGCACGGCTTCCTTGATCTCCTCCAGGAGATGATCGGCGGTCATGTCCGGGAGGTGATAGTCGAGGACCACGATTTCGGGCTGGTAACGCTGGAAGAGGCGTCTCCCTTCTGCACCCAGACGAGCCCGCCGCACCACGTACCCATGCGCCTCAAACGCCTGGCGGAGTATCTTGGCCTGGGTGGGACTGTCTTCCACAAGCAGTACCTGGAGGGTGGCGCGGGGAGTTTCGCCTTTTAATAGTGCCCGTACCTGGGCCCGGAAGGTCGAGGGGTTATAAGGGATGGAGAGGAAGGCGTTAGCTCCCAGGTCGGCCGTGATCTGCTCGGCATCTGAACCGGCCAGGGTGGCCGACATGACCAGGATCGGGATCGTGTTGTAACGGGCATACTCTGGAGAACGCAGCAGGCGGCAGAAACGCCATCCGTCGATCTTGGGCATGTGGAGATCGGTGATGATCAGATCGACCGACTGCTGCGTATCAAGGGTGCGCAGGGCCTCTTCCACGCTGGAACAGGTGAGAGGCCGGATGCCTTCTTTCTCCAGCAGCGCAGCGGTCAGGCGCAACTGTAAGGGATCGTCGTTAACGACCAGTGCGGTAGGAGAGGTCTTGTTCTGCATGGGCTAGCACCTCGTGTGCAGAGAGAAATTTCCTTTTTCCATCTGTAGTTGCGGCCAGCTCGACACGGTTCCGGCCGTTGGACTTGGCCTGGTAGAGGGCCCTATCCGCGGTACGGATACAGGCATCCATGTCCATAGGCCGGGCAGGATCGAAGATGGCCACGCCGAGACTACAGGTCACGGCAACCTCTTTCCCCTCTGCCTTGATCGGGGTCTGGCAGATCTCCACCCGGATGCGTTCGGCGACCCGTACCGCTTCCAGCGCATCACACCCGGGGAGTACCAGCAGGAACTCTTCCCCACCGTACCGTCCCAGGGCATCGTAGATACGTAAGAGAGGACGGATACGCTGTACCGTCTCCCGGAGCACCGTATCCCCGACCAGATGTCCATAGGTATCGTTGATACACTTGAAGTGATCCAGGTCCATGACAGCGATGGCCAGCATGCGCTTCTCCCGCTCTGCCCGGGCCAGTTCCTGCCGGAGCAGGTCGAAGATGGCGGCGCGATTCCACAGTCCGGTCAAGAAATCGTGGGTGGCCTGTACCCGCAAGGCTTCCCGGGCTTCGATCAGTTTGGCCTGCAGATCGAGGATGCGTTCACCGGCCCGCAGGCGCACCCGCAGTTCATGGGCATGAAAGGGCTTGGTGACGTAATCGTCTGCTCCGGATTCCAGTCCGGCAACGATATCCTCTTTCTGCCCCTTGGCGGTCAGGAGGATGAGGTAGGTGTACGGTTCTGCCTTCTGCGCTCGTACCTTGCGGCACACCTCTAACCCGTCCATCTTGGGCATCATCCAGTCGAGGATGGCCAGCCGGGGGGCGTCCTCCTGCTGTAATCTCTGCCAGGCCTCTTCCCCATCACAGGTCACCACGACCTCGTAGCCCCACTTGCGCAGGGTGATTTCTAACAGGCGGCGGGAAACCGGATCATCTTCGGCAATCAGGATCTGTACCATGCCTTCTACTCCTTATCCTCGCTGTCACATCAACAAGAGTCCCGCTCCAGAGAGGGAGATGCCTCAGGTAAACGCAGCGGTACGGCTACATGAAAGGTGCTCCCCTGCCCCTGAACACTCTCTACCCAGATGTGCCCGTCCATGAGCTCTACCAGTTGCTTGGCGATGCTCAACCCGAGTCCGGTCCCGCCGTACCGGCGGGTGGTGGAGCCGTCAGCCTGGGTAAAGGGGTCAAAGATGACCTGTTGTTTTTCCAGAGGGATTCCGATGCCGGTATCCTGTACCACAAAGTGGATAATGACACTCTGTCCGTCTTGGGGGACAGAGCCCTGCTGGCATTCTACGGTGACCGAAACTTTCCCCTGTTCGGTGAACTTGATGGCGTTGCCGACCAGGTTGACCAGTACCTGGTGCAGACGGTTGTAGTCACCGATACATATCTCGGGAACCGCCGGCTGGATGGTATACTCGAACTCCAGGCCTTTGGCCTGGGCCTGGGGACGAAACGGCTGCAAGGTATCCTTCAGGCGGTCTCGTAGCAAGAAAGGTTGAGGATCGAGGCGGATTTCGCCTGTTTCCATTTTGGAGAAGTCGAGCAGGTCGTTCACCAGGGTGAGGAGGGCCTGGGCAGAGCGGCGGACCAGGGTGAGGTACTCCCGCTGCTCCTCGTTGAGCGGGGTGTCGAGCACCAGTTCGGTTAACCCGATGATCCCGTTCATGGGGGTACGAAACTCGTGGCTGATGTTGGCCAGGAAGGTGCTCTTCATCTGGAGAGCGGTCTGCAGTTGGGCATTGGCCTGCCGTAACTCCTCGGTTCGCTGCGCCACCTCCTGTTCCAGCCGGCTGGCGTATTCCCGTTCCTGCTGGCGCATCTGTTCATGATAGTGGAAGTTTTCCTCCAGGCTCTCCTGATACTGGGCCTGCAATACGGTGATTTCGCTTTGGAGCTGGATGTTTTGCGCCTGCAGGTACCGATTCCGCTCTTCCTGCTCGGCCCAGGCAAGGGCAAGCTCAAGCACAGAGACCAGCAGGGAGGCGAAGTTCCGAGGCGGTACCTGCCCGACCAGCACATGCTCGATCCCGGGGAGATAGACGGCCAGAAGGTAGATATCCTGGTGGTAGTGCATCTGGACCCGGCCGGGACACTGCCGGGCTCTGCTCACCAGGTCCAGAAAGGCCTGATCTGCGTGCGAGGTACAGGAGACCTCTGCTACCGGTAGCAGTGTGAGGCGCAGGTTCGGGATATGACGGGTCATGCGCTGGATGGCTGCCTCTATCCAGGTCGCCTGGATGGTATGCTTCTTCTCCCCGCTACCTCTCATATCCCCTCATCCTCATACAAACGCGCCGCTTTTTCCATCTCCTTGCAGAAGGCTTCGGTGAGTGCCTGGTACTCTACCGCCTGCTGCTGGATATGATCGACGATGATGCCTAAGGGGGGATCGGTCTTTTCGGAAAAGGCCTGGTAGCCGGCGGTGTTGGCGATATGATGGGCAATCTGCAATACGGCGGGCATCTGCTGGAGTTCTGCCTCGTGTTCGATGGCCGTATGATGATGCAGAATGGCCTGTTGGACGGCTTCAGGAAAACCCCACCGTGCGGCTAAGGCCTCCCCCACGGCACAATGATCTGTCCCCAGGAGTTCCTGTTCGTATTCGATGAGCAGTCCTGTTCCGGCCCGGTACCGCTCGATCACCTCGCGGAAGAGCGCTTCATGCGTTTGATCTTCTACAATCAGGCCGATATCGTGCAGTATCCCGGCCAGAAAGGTATCCTCCCCTGTACGGCCCAGCAGGCGCCGGGCAATCATGCGGGCACACACACCGACCGCGGTGCAGTGTATCCAGAGCTGTTTGCGGGAAAAGGTGCCATTCGATTGCTCCCGCAGAAAGACTCCTCTCAAGGCATCGATTACCACCAGGTTGCGGAGATTCTTCAGCCCGAGAAAGATGATCGCCTTGGGGAGGCTGGCAATCGGTTTGCGCAGCCCGTAATAGGCGCTGTTGACCATGCGGAGAATGCGGGAGACCAGCACCGGATCGAGCTGGATGGTCTCCTCGATTTGACGGATGGTCGTCTCCTCGTGTGAGATCAACTGGCAGACCCGCAAGGCGATATGGGGGATGGTGCGGAGTTCTTCAAAACTCTGGACAATCTCCTGCGCTGACGGCATCGGTACTCCTCTTCTGTCCGCAGCAGTATAAAGATGTGCTCATGGCGTGGAGGGAAACGAGGAGTCGAGCTCTGCGCTCAGGTGCTCCCAGGCTCTCTCCAACACCGTGTAAGCCTGTGTCGCTTCGGCCAGTGCTCCATCCCGGCACCGGTGTTCAAGCTCCTCAGCCAATTTACGCAGCTCCCGCATCTCCAGGTTCCCGGCTGCGCCTTTCAGGGTATGGGCCGTCTGCGCGGCTCGGGTCGTATCCCCCTCCTGCAGCGCCTGCTGGATCTCCTGTAAAAGACGGGGACAATCGTCCCCAAAGATCTCCAGCAGTTCCTGCAGTAACTCCTCATCCCCCTCTACCCGGGCCAGGGCCGCGGCGCGATCAAAGAAGACTTCCTTGGACTCCATCTGCTCTCTCCTTTCTCTTGGCATCTCCTTATGCTGTAGTTGCTCGATGATGGTAAAGAGTTCCTGGATGCGGATCGGTTTGCTGATATAGTCATCCATACCGGCAGCCAGACACCGTTCCCGGTCTCCAGACATGGCATGGGCGGTCATGGCCACGACAGGCACATGCTCTCCCCTCCCTTTTTCGCGTGACCGGATGATCCGGGTCGTTTCGATCCCGTTCAGTTCCGGCATCTGGACATCCATGAGGATCAGGTCAAAGGATTCCCGCTCTAAAGCGGCGAGCACTTCCCGGCCTGTACAGGCTACAGACACCTCATGTCCCCACCTCTCCAATAGCTGCACCATCAGTCTTTGATTCACCGCATTGTCCTCGGCAAGGAGGATACGCCAGGGATGGTGGGCCCGGAGTGGTGAAGGGGTGTGTTCTGCGCGTACCGGGACAGCGGTTTCTCCGGACACATTTTCGGAAGAAGTATAGGGGGTAAAGCAGGCGGTGAAGTGAAAGGTGCTCCCTTTCCCCACCCTGCTCTCCACCCAGATCTGCCCCCCCATCATGGCCACGAGTTGAGCCGAGATGGCCAGCCCGAGTCCGGTACCCCCGTACTCGCGGGTGGTGGAGCTGTCTGCCTGGGTAAAGGCCTCAAAGATCATCCGCTGTTTCTCCGCAGGGATGCCGATCCCGGTGTCGCGTACCGTAAAATGGAGGGTAACGGTTGTGGCCGGTTTGCCCCCCCTGTCTGAGGCGTGCGGCATGCCGTCCTGCTCCAGCAGCACGTCCCCGGCCAGGGAGACCTGCACCGTGACCTCTCCCTGCTCGGTGAACTTGATGGCATTGCCGACCAGATTGACCAGGATCTGCTGCAGGCGGCCGGCATCACCGATCAGGAGATCAGGGACCGCCGTATCGACGGTATGGGTCATGCGCAGCCCTTTCTGGTGGGCGCGCAAGCCCAGAGGCTTCAGCGTGGTCTCCAGCAGATCACGTAGATGGAAGGGGTGGGCATCGAGGACGAGTTTACCCGCCTCGATCTTGGAGAAGTCGAGGATATCGTTGAGGATGGTGAGGAGCGATTCGGCCGAGGCTTTGATGGTAGAGATGTACTCCCGCTGTTCCGGATTCAGGGGGGTATCGAGGACCAGTTCGGTCATGCCCAGGATGCCGTTCATCGGGGTGCGGATCTCGTGGCTCATGTTGGCCAGAAACTCGCTCTTGGCCCTGGTGGCCGCCTCGGCTGCACTGCGGGCTGCTGCTTCTGCCTCGTAGAGGGAGGCATTCCGGATGGCTATGGCCGCCTGGGTCACAAAGCTCTCCAGTAACGCCTGCTTGTCCGGCTCCAGGCGAAACGGTTCCCGTCCGACCAGCTCCAGGACCCCCAGCAGGGAATCCTGGTAGAGGATGGGCAGGGCGAGGCGGCTCTTGAAGCGGTGTTTTTCCCACCAGGAACGGGCCACCACCCGCTGATCGGCCAGCACATCCGGGACGTTGAGCGGCTGGCGGTGCACCGCCACCCAGCCCGCTCCTCCCTGGCCAAAAGGGAGCCTTTGCAGGGGGAAGTCTACGCCGACCTGCTCATCGGAAAAGGCACGGATCTCCAGCATCTGCGCGCTCTCATCGGCCACCCAGCAGGTGACCAGGGGGGCTTCCATGAGGAGGGCTGCTGCCTTGACGATTTCTCGCAGGAGCACATCCATGGAGAGAGAGGAGGAGATCAGGCGGGTCAGGTGCATGAGGGTCTGCAGATGGGTGACCCGTTCCTGCACCCGCTGTTCCAGTGTCTCATTCATCGCTTTCAGCTCTCGAAACTGCTGGCCGAGCGCACGTGCCATATGCTGGAAGTTGGTGGTTAAGGTGGCGATCTCCCGGAACAGGCTCTGGGGCCAGGACAGCGGTTCCTGGTCCAGCAGTTTGGTTGGCAGGTCGGTGGTAATGGTGGCCAGGCGGGAGAGCGGTCTGGTAATCCAGCGACTGAGGGGGGTAGCCGCCACCAGCACCAGGGCGACCATGATCAGCATGAGACCCAGATTGCGGATATAGAAGCTGTACAACTGGTTCCGGTACATGGCGGTGGGAATGGTAACCACCAGGGTCCAGGGGAAGGGATCTCCCAGCCGGTTTTCCTTCAGGTACAGGGACTTTTTCCAGCGGACCATCTCCGGTAGCGACCCTGCCGGGGGGAGCCAGCGATACATCCCCTCACCCAGCGGGATGATGACCCCTCCTCGTTCTCGATCGAAACGCTGCATGAGTTGATGGGAGGGATCGGTACTGGCGATCACCTGGTTGGCACGGCCGACCAGCGTCAACTGGATCGCTTTGCCTGCCGAGTGGAACTGGACCAGGGTTCCGGTATAGTGGAGATCGAGCGATCCATAGACCATCCCCAGGAAGTTGTGATCCTGGACTATGGGGACACCAAAACCGACATGGGGGAGGGAAGAGGCGCTATCGGTGTGCACATCATCGATGACCGGCTGGAGAGTGATCTTGACACCGGCAAAGGTCGGGTAGTCCACAAGGGTTCCTTCCTGTCGCTGTTCCTCCTGGAAGCCGGACAGGGGGTAAACGGCACGAACCCTTCCGGTAGCGTCGGTGACATAGAGCAGGAAGAAATCGGGGAAAGTCTGCTGTACCAGGGCCAGTTCGGCTTGTAAATCTGTCTCCTCTGAATGCACGGCAAACTGCGCCAGTTTGCTCAGGGCGTGCAGATGCCGTTGCAGCCAGGAGGTGAGAGCATTGGTCAGGTTAAAGGAGGTGCTTTCCAGTTGTATCCGGATCTGTTTTTCCAGGTGGTGCATCGCCTGGCGGCTGTTCACCACCATGAGCGAGAGGGTGGCAAAGAGGACAGAGGCGACCAGCAGGTTGTACAGGGTCTGCTGGAAGGAGCAGGGGGATGGGGTGATCTGCTCTTGCCAGCGATGCAGGGGGAGATAGGCGAAGATGAGGTCGGCAAGCAAGGCGTTGAAGATCCCGTTGATGCTCTGCTTCAGCATGATCAGGTGGACCGCTGTTCCGTCCATCTGCATCACACCGGCATAGAAGAGCCAGACCAGAGGCATGCCCAGCACCAGCCAGAAGAGGGTATCGAGCAGGGCCAGGTTTTGCGATCTCCAGCGTAAGAGGAGGCCGACGCAACCGGCTTCGGCGGTAAAGATGATGAGGGCATAGGGATGTTGCCAGAGGAGATAGGTGTAGCTTCCGGCCAGGAGGGCAGCCAGGATACCCCAGCCCAGGCCGTAGAGACGCACCACGATCAGGACGGCGATGCTCCCGAAGAGGAAATCGACGCCGAAGAAGAGGGGGAGGTGCAGGTAGTTCCCCACCACACCGGCTACCAGGAGCAGGAAGAGGATTACAGCTGATGTCGGCTTCTGGCTTTGCATGTTACCCTATCCCCTAGTCTCTTTCCACCGGGCCAGTTCTGGCTTGACCACGTTTTCGTAGCAGCGAGGGCAGATGGCATGACTGAAACGGACCTCCGAGTGTCGGGCAATATAGTCTTCCACCTGCTGCCAGTAGTTCTGGTCGTCCCGGATCTTCTTGCAGTAGGTACAGATCGGTAAGAGCCCCTGCAGTTGCTTGACCTGGGAGAGGGCCTCTTCTAGCGCCTGGACCCGCTGGGTCAGCCGTTGTTGCAGTTCGACGATGCGTATGCCTGCCCGCACGCGGGCCCGTAACTCCTCCCGGTTAAACGGCTTGGTGATGTAATCATCCGCTCCTGCCTCTAAGCCGGCCACGATATCCTCTGGTCGGTTTTTGGCCGTCAGCAACAGGAGGTAGAGGTGTTGAAGGCGGGGAGTGGCCCGCACCTTTTGACAGACTTCGAGACCATCCATCCCCGGCATCATCCAATCGAGAATGGCCAGAAGGGGAGGGTCTGGTTGCTGGATCACCTGCCATGCCTCGTTGCCATTCGCCGTTACCGTCACCTCGTACCCCCAATTGCGGAGGGTGGTTTCCAGCAAGAGGCAGGAGATCGGATCATCTTCGGCAATCAGGATATGCACCGCACAGGCTCCTATTTATCAAAGATGGCTTCCATTTTCTCTTTCAGGGTCTCTGCCGTGAACGGCTTGATGATGTAGTTGGTCACCCCGGCTTTCACCGCTTTTACCACGTTATCTTTCAAAGCCTCGGCCGTGACCATCAATACCGGGATCTCCTTGAGATTTTCATCGGCCCGTATCGCTTCCAGCAACTCCAGGCCGCTCATGTTCGGCATGTTCCAATCCGAAATGACGAAATCGATCTTCTCTCGTCGCAGCCGTTCCAGGGCCGCCACCCCATCTTCGGCCTCGCTGATGTTGGTGTAGCCTAACTGGCGGAGGATGTTCTTGATGATACGGCGCATGGTAGAGAAGTCATCCACGATGAGGATTTTTAAGTTCGGATTTAGCATGCCCATTGTCCGTCTCTCCTTTCTCCGATAGCCTTATCACTCTCTTATCGTTGCCTGAACCCCATAACTTGAGTCTATTTCCACTCCTCTTGGAGGATTTTGAGCCGCCCGCGCAGGCGGAGAATGGCTTTGGTATGGATCTGGGATACCCGCGATTCGGTGATACCCATCACCTCTCCGATCTCTTTCATGGTGAGCTCCTCGTAGTAGTAGAGCGAAATGACCACCTTCTCCTGGTAGGGGAGGCGATCGATCGCTTCTGCCACCATGTCGCGTAACCGTTGTGCCTGGACCAGTTGGAAAGGGCTCTGTTCTTCCGGATTGGAGAGGATCTCCAGGAGGTTGAGCTCTTCTCCATCCGCTGTCGGTGTCGTTAAGGCGTCGATGCTCAGCAGGGCTGTTCCCCGGATCTGATGCAGCCAGGTGTAGAATTCGTGCAGATTGATACCGAGCAGGGTGGCCACCTCTTCATCGCTGGCCGATCTCCCCAGGTCCCGTTCCAACGTCTCATAGGCGCGTTCGATGGTGTTGGCCTTTTGCCGCACGGAACGTGGTGCCCAATCGAGGCTCCGCAGTTCATCGAGCATCGCCCCCCGGATGCGGAACTCCGCATAGGTCTTAAAGGTATTATCGCGAGAAGGATCGTACTTTTCGATGGCATCGATGAGGCCGATGACCCCGGCATTGATCAGGTCTTCTGCCGAGATATGAGGGGGAAGTCGCATGGCGAGCCGTTGGGCGATGTACTTGATAAGAGGGGCGTATTCCAGGATCAGGCGTTCCTTCTCCTGGGGATCGATCTCCTTTCCCCTCCTGGTATAACTCTTCGGTATACCGCTCATGGACCTCTCCTTTATGCGCGTTTCGTGTCCAGGGTCTGGTACTGCTCCCCCTGCTGGTCGTTTACCCTGTGTTCGTGCCGGCTTTGTGCGCAATGTTCAACACCTCCGCCCCTTACCGGTCGGAAAAGAGAGGAGACGGCTGGGAACGTCTCGTCAGCAGCCGTTTCCAGAAAAACTGGATGTTCCCTTTAGGGTAGGTAACCTCCGGGATCTCCATGAGATGGCGGGCCAGTTGCTGGAAACAGCGACCGGCTGCAGAATGCGGATAGAGATCGAGCAGGGCCTTCTGCCGCCGTACCGCCTTGGAGAAGGCCGGGTCGTACACGATGAATCCCAGGTAGTCGATAGAGATATCCAGGAAGCGTTCGGCGACGAGGCTAAGCCGCCGAAAGACTTCTTTGGCTTCGACCGCATCGGAAACCGCATTCAGCAACACCTTAAAATGCTTCTCCGCATATTTAGTGGCCAGGACCTTCATGAGGGCATAGGCATCGGTGATCGAGGTCGGCTCCGGCGTGACCACGACGATGATCTCCTGGGCAGCCACGTTGAAGTACATGACATTGGAGGAGATGCCGGCACCGGTATCGACGAGGAGGATATCGATGTCTCGCTCCAGCGAATCGAGCTCGGCCAGCAGTTGTAACTGCTGGCTTTCACTCAGATCGACCAGGTCCTGGACGCCAGAGCTTGCCGGCAGGATGATGATCCCTTCTGGCCCTTCGATCAGGATTTCCTCCAGGCTCTTTTGGCCATCGAGTACATGCTGGATATTACACTGGGGGGTCAATCCCAGCAAGACGTCCACGTTGGCCAGGCCGAGGTCTGCGTCAAAGATCATGACCCTGGCTCCCAGCCGACGCAGGGCAAAGGCGAGATTGACCACGATATGGGTCTTGCCCACCCCACCTTTCCCGCTGGTAATGGAGAAGACCTTGACCCCTTGATCTGCCTGGCGTCGATTCTCTAAGAAGGTGACTTTGGCTTCGGCACGCTCTGGATTGGTCTGTTCTCGCATCTGCCGCAATGTCATGGCTTGATCCATCTCCTCGCCTCCGATTAGTCGTGCCATTGGGAAACCTGCAGGAGCAGGTCCACGATCCGTTCCGGTGTCGCCACTTCGATATCTTCGGGTACCCGTTGGCCGGTGGTCAGGTAGGAAAGGGGGAGCTGGGCCTGGAGCGAGGTGCTGAGAATGGTGCCAAAGGTGTTGCTCTCGTCCAGTTTGGTAAAGACCAGGCTCTGCAGCGGCAATCGCTGGAAGCGTTCCACCGTTTCCATGAGATTCTGGGGGCTGGCCGTAGCGCTGAGCACCAGATGGAGTGAGATGGACGGGCTATCAGCAAAGAAGGAGGAGAGCTCTGCCATCTGCACCTCGTCCCGTTGACTCCTCCCTGCCGTATCGATCAGAATGAGGTCCTTGTCCTGGTGGTGGGAGAGCAGGCGATGGAGTT
This sequence comes from Nitrospinota bacterium, assembly GCA_003696125.1. Classification (GTDB taxonomy): domain Bacteria; phylum Tectomicrobia; class Entotheonellia; order J063; family J063; genus J063. The sequence goes on along the minus strand of RFHZ01000399.1, from coordinate 2,205 downwards.
CGGCCGGGCTCAGGACGACATCGACGGATAGTCCCATGATCTCGGCAAAGGTGCGGAGCTGCTCTACCGCGGCAATACGGTAGGTGTCCAGGGTAAGCAGGGCAACCTTCCGCTTTTCCCCCAGGGCATAATGGGCAGCCAGCTTGGCGATGGTGGTGGTCTTCCCCACCCCGGTCGGCCCGACAAAGGCGGCCACGGTCTGTTCCCCTTCCCTGAGCGGCAGGGGACCGAAGATGGGAACCTCCTGCAACAGGAGCTTTACGAAGTAATATCGCATGTATCGGTCTTCTTCTCGCCGGCCTTTCTCCGCGCTGTTCTGCGCTTTCTCGACCAGACGACGGGCGATCGGCTCCTCCACGCCGCTGCTGACAAGGCGCTGATACAGGGGAAGCAGAGGGGGAATGATAAGCGGCATCGCCTCTTCCTGTCGATGCTGCACCAGGAACTCGATCATCTTCTTCACCGCGCTAAATTCTCGCTCCAGACTCCCCAGGGTGAACGGAACCGTCTGCCGGGTCTCCTGGGAGAGTTGGTGCAGGAGGTCTTTCACCTGTAAGAGTTCCTGCTGGAGAGGGGCCAGAAGCCGGGTCATCTCCAGCGGTGCAGCAGGTGCCTCTTGCGCAGGAGGGCGAAGGGCACGAGAGGAACGGCGCTCCGGCGTTGTCTCTGATGGATGCACCTGCTCTCGATCGACAGCGGCCGTGACCTCAACCATGGGGCGCCCGAAGAGTCCAAAGGTCCCCTTCCCTTTTTTTATGCTCCGGGTGGAGAGGATGATGGCATGCGGACCGAGTTCTTGCTTCACCAGGCGCAAGGCTTCTTGCATATCGACTGCTTCGAATCGTCTGACCTGCATCTCCTATATCCTCACGACCCCCAGGTTATTGATACGGACGGTAGATAAGATCTCGTTGTGGGAAAGGACGACCAGCTGCGGGAGAAAGGATTCGATTAAGCGCTTCACATGGGGACGAATCAGGGGAGCGGTCAGAAGGATCGGTACCGGATAGCGTTCCACCGGCCACCGTTCCACCGCCTTGCTCAACTCCCCGATGAGCCGTTGCGTTGTGGTGGGATCGAGCGCCAGATAGGAGCCATGATCGGTTCGCTGAATGGCCTTGCTCAACTTCTCCTCCGCCTCAAAGGCGAGAATCACTGCTCCGAGCTCTCCCTCCGGTGTTGCCCACTTCTTGGTGATGACCCGGGCCAGGCTCTGCCGCACATATTCGGTGAGGATGAGCGGATCTTTTATCAGGGGGGCATAATCGGCCAGGGTTTCCAGGATGGTGAGGAGATCACGGATCGGGATCTGTTCCCGGAGGAGATTTTGCAAGACCTTCTGTACCCCTCCCAGGGAAAGCTGGGCAGGAACCAGCTCTTCCACCACCTTGGGATAATCCTGGGCGAACCGGTTGAGCAGCTTCTGGACATCCTCCCGGCTCAACAGCTCATGGATATGCTGCTTGATGACTTCGGTGAGATGGGTGATGATGACCGTAGAGAGATCGACCACCGTGTACCCGGCGAATTGCGCCTTCTCTTTCTCCTCGGCCCGGATCCAGTAGGCAGGAAGACCAAAGGCCGGCTCGGTGGTCGGAATCCCCTGGATCTCTCCGCTGGTCTCTCCCGGACTCATGGCCAGATAGTGGTCGAGCATCAACTCTCCCCGTGCCACTTCCACTCCCTTGATCAGGATGCTGTACTCTCCCGGTTTTAACTGCAGGTTGTCCCGGATGTGGAGGGGAGGGACCATGGCTCCCAGTTCCTGGGCGATCTGGCGGCGGACAGAACGGATGCGGCTGAGGAGTTCCCCATCCTGCTCCACATCGACCAGGGGGATCAGGCCGTACCCGACCTCCAGTTCCAGTAGATCGATGGGAGCCAAAGCCTCCAGGGGATCGATCGCCTCCTCTGCAGGGGCGGAAGGGGCCTCCCTTTCCACCATCTGGCGCTCTTCCTCTGCCCTCCTCTGCCCCTGGCTGATATAGTAGGCTGCCGTGCCGCTCAGGGTGGCCAGGAGGAGGAAGGGGAGCTGGGGAAGGCCGGGTACCAGTCCCAGGAGCAGGAGAATGCCAGCAGCGGTGCCGATGGCCTTGGGATGGATAAAGAACTGGTCCCTGATCTGGCGGCCGAGATCCATGTCGCTAGAGACACGGGTGACCACCACCCCGGCTGCGGTGGAAATGATGAGGGCAGGGAGCTGGG
>RFHZ01000398.1 GCA_003696125.1 Nitrospinota bacterium | reverse complement strand
GGACCGAACCAGGAGTCTTGATGGCCTCCTACCACCACAAAGTCATCACCTGCCGGAACCAGGAGCTCTGCCGTGGTTACCTGGATCGGTTTCCAGCCGTTCTCGACATTGGCTCGCAGCCAGACGCGCACCTTCCCTTTGGCACAGAGCTCCTTGAGGTACAGCCCGGCCGGTCGGGTGATGCCGATGCAGGGGATGGTCGGCATCTCGGTACGGGCCGTCTCCGGGGTGGGATTCCCCCAGACCGGTTTGACCGAGCCGAAGGGGAGGGCCGGGTTATCCGGAGGACCCCAGTTCATCATGATCTGGGCGATCGATCCTTTCAGGCCGGCGATACGCTGCTTTTCATGGCGGGCCGGGGAATAGGAAAGCTCGGAGAGAGTAACCTTCCCCACCACATCCTTGCCTTCGTAGTCGGCAAAGCTTCCCGAAGCGACGTATACCAGCTCACCGCTGATCCCTTCGGGAAGCGTGGGAACGCTATGTCCCAGGGTATTGGCCGCTATGGCGCGCTCTTCAGGCGCCAGGAGGCGTAGCTCGGCCGGACCGGGGAAGCTGACCAGCGCGGGTAGGGTATGCACGGTAGCCTCCAGCCCGGCCTGCCGGAACTTCTCTGCGCTGTACTGTGCCATGCGAGCGGCATTGTCTGAGCCGGCCAGACGAGAAGGAATCTCCTGCGTGATATGCTCGACATGGGCCCGCACATTATCGACGGAAAGGGCAGCCAGGATACGTTCTTCAGACATGGAACCGCCTCCCTTCTTCAGTGATGAATCCGATGCGAGTGCCTTGACCTCTCCCCTCAGCTATACCTGATTCGGTAGAGGAGGTCAAGGGGAAAGAGGGGCCTTAAGCGAGAAAAACGCTTTCCAGAAGAGACGAAACGTGATACAATGGTCGCTGTTATCATGTGGGGTCGTGGACTATGCAGTAGTCTGTTCAGGAGATGCAGGATACGCTGCCAGCTTTATAGAAGGGCAGGACCGGCAGCAGCTTGCGTATTATGAGAGAGGAGGAGACATGCCGCCTACTGGTGCCGCGGAAACCATTTTGCACAACGGGAAGATCATCACCATGGACTCCAGGCTCCCCCAGGCAGAGGCGTTGGCCATCCGCGCAGGACGGATCATCGCTGTCGGCCCAGATGCCGCCGTGCAGCAGTTGTCCGGCGAAGACACACAAATGATCGACCTCCAGGGGAAGACGGTCATCCCTGGAATCATCGATGCCCACAACCACCTTCTCTCTACCGGTCGTCAGGTTATCCGCCAGCTCTCCCTCTTCGATGTGCGTTCGATCGAGGAGCTGGTAGAGCGGGTACGGGAGCGGGTCGCTATCACCCCTCCCGGGCAGTGGATCAAGGGGCGGGGCTGGGATGAGAGTCTCCTGCAGGAAGGGCGTTTCCCCACCCGCTGGGATCTGGATCCGGTCTCCCCAGAGCATCCGGTCGTGCTGAACCGGGTCTGGAACATGCTGGTGGCCAATAGCTACGCCCTTCGACTGGCCGGAATCGATCGGAACACCCCAGATCCCCCGCCAGGGATGCTCTACGCCGGTCGCATCGACCGGGACCCTCAAAGCGGGGAGCCGACCGGTATCCTGCGCGATCGCGCCAAGCATCTGGTGGAAAGAGTAATCCCACCCGAGAGCATGGAAGAGATGGAAGAGACGATCAAGGCCACCTGTCAGGCTTACCTGGCGGTCGGTATCACCAGCGTGGTAGAGCCGGGACTCCTTCCCCAGGAGATGCGGGCCTACCAGAACCTGTACCGCCGGGGGGAACTCCCTCTCCGGGTCAGCCTCTGTGTGGCCGGTTGGGGCTTTTCTTCGGTAGACGATCTCTCTGACCAGCAGCTCAAAGCCCGTATCGAGGAGATGGGGGTCTATACCGGTCTGGGGGATCATCGACTCCGTATCGATGCGGTGAAGATGATGCCTGATGGTGGGGTCGGAGACCGTACCGCCGCCATGTACGAGCCTTACGAAGGAGAGCCGAACAACTACGGGCAGTTTGTGGTCGATCCGGCCGAGTTTCAGGCGGCGGTACAGTGGTGTCACGAACGTGGCTGGTCGGTGGAGACGCATGCCTGCGGGGATCGAATGACCGATATCGCGGTGGAGGCCTACGCTTCCGCCTTCCGGCAGAGAGAGACCCCGTTGATTCGCCACCGTGTGCATCATGCCTATCTCCCCACCCCTAAAGCCCTTGCTACCATGGCCACATATGGGATCGTGGCCATCATGAATCCCCCTTTTCTCTATAACCTGGGCGAGAGCTATATCCGGAGCATCGGCCATGCCCGTGCTGCCCGGATGAAACCGATGCGGACCTATCTCGAGCAGGGGGTGCCTCTGGCCGGGAGCTCCGATTCACCGGTGACCGACTACAATCCCTTTGTCGGGATCTACAGTGCGGTCAATCGACACACGGTAGCCGGCACTCCTCTGGACCAGTCGGAACGACTCAGCGTGGAGGAAGCCCTGCGCATGTACACGCTGGGGAGTGCCTATGTCACCTTCGAAGAGGGGATTAAGGGATCGCTCGAAGCGGGGAAACTGGCTGATCTGGTTGTACTCGATCGTGACATCCTGACCGTTCCGGTCGCCACCCTGAAAGAGATCCAGGTGGAAATGACCATGGTGGAGGGGAAAGTCGTCTATCAGAAACCATAGCCTTGGTGAAAGGAGAAGATCATGTCCGATCTGGGAGCGCTTTTAACAGAGATTCAAGAGGCGAGAAGTCGTATCCTCCAGGCCGTGGAGGGAGTGAGCGAGGAGCAGGCCCGGTATAAGAGGAGCCCGGAAGAGTGGTCGATTCAGGAAGTGCTGGAGCACCTGACCCTGGCCGAGGAATCGATCCTCAAGCTGGTCAGCGGGACCATCAACCGGCTCAAGGCCGGAAAGTCGCTCTACAGCGGAGAGCATACCAACAAAGGCCTGACCATCAAAGAGATCGTGGCCAAGGGGCCGGCCAAGGCCAAAGCTCCTGAGCCGGTGCAGCCGACGGCAGCCATTCCCTGGAACGAGCTCCGGGAAAGGTATCGAGCCATTGACCGGCAACTCCCGGAGCAGTTCCGCCTCTTCGAGGAGGTCGATCTCCGCTCTCTCCTCTACCCCCACGCCTTCCTCGGGGTGATGGACATGCATCAGTGGCTGGAGTTGATCTACGCCCATGCCCAGAATCACCTGAAGCAGATCGAAGCGATTCAGCAGAGTCCAGGTTATCCCCCGGCTTAGCCCACCTCGATCAGGGAGACCCGGGGCAGCCAGTCGCGTTGCACCACCGCCCTGAGCAGGGGATAGGACTGGAGTTTCGGGTCTTCCCGGACCAGGCTAAAGGCGGCCTGCCGGGCTTCCTGCAGGAGTTGTTGATGGCGAACCAGATCGGCGAGTTTCAACTCGGGGAGGCCGGATTGGCGGGTACCCATGAACTCTCCTGGGCCGCGAATCTCTAAGTCTCTCTCGGCAATGTAAAACCCATCCTGGCTCTCTACCATGACCCGCAGGCGCTGTCGGGCTTCCTCCGACATCGGGTAATGCGCCAGGAGGAGACAGTAGGAGCGATGGGGACCACGGCCGACCCGGCCCCGGAGCTGGTGGAGTTGAGCCAGCCCGAAGCGCTCGGCATGTTCGATCAGCATGACGGAAGCGTTGGGGATGTCGATCCCGACCTCGATCACCGTCGTGGAGACGAGGATATCGATCTCTCCCGCGGCAAAGGCCCGCATCACCGCTTCCTTCTCCTCACTCCGCATCCGACCGTGTAGCAGGCCGATAGAAAACTGGGGAAAGGTCTCCTGCTGCAGCCGGGTCGCCATCTCGGTTGCTGCCTTCAGCTCGAGCTTCTCTGACTCCTCGACCAGGGGATAGACCAGGTAGGCCTGCCGTCCGGCTTCCACCTCGCTGCGTACCAGCTGGTACGCCCTCTCCCGCTGTTTCTCGTAAAAGACCCGTGTGGTGATCGGTTGGCGTCCGGGGGGCAGTTGATCGATGACCGAGACATCGAGATCGCCGTAGACGGTCATGGCCAGGGTACGGGGAATGGGGGTGGCGGTCATCACCAGCACATCAGGGTGATAGCCCTTCTGCATCAGGCTGGCCCGCTGTAACACCCCAAAGCGATGCTGCTCATCGATGACCACAAACCCGAGTCGGGCAAAGCGGACATCTTCCTGGATCAGCGCATGGGTGCCGATAACCAGGGCGATCTCTCCCCGGGCAATCGCTGACAGCAAGGCTTCCCGCCTGGTGCCACGCACGTTGCTGGTGAGGAGAGCCATGGGATAGCCCAGCTGCTCCAGGTAAGGGTACAGGGTCAGGTAGTGCTGTTCGGCCAGGATTTCGGTCGGGGCCATGATGGCCGCCTGATAGCCGCTTTCGATGGCGGTAAGCAGGGCAAACAGGGCCACGATGGTCTTCCCACTCCCCACATCCCCTTGCAGGAGCCGGTTCATCGGATGCGGTTGCCGCATGTCCTGTCGAATTTCCTCCAGGACCCGCTCCTGGGCAGCGGTGAGGCGGTAGGGGAGTAACCGGCGTAACTTCTCCTGTAATTTCCCCTCCCCATGATAGGCGATGCCCCGTTTCTCCTCCAGGGTTCCCTGTCGCTTCAGGGCCAGGGCCAGCTCCAGGAAGAAGAGTTCCTCAAAGATCAGCCGGCGGTGCCCGGGAGAGCGCTGCGCATTGAGCAGCTCCACATCGACCGAGTCATCGGGGAAGTGGACCTGCCGGATCGCCTCTGACAGTGGGATCAGCCGCCAGCGTTCCCGCAACGCAGGGGGGAGGGTCTCCTCGATTTTATCCCCATAGGTATCGATCACCTGCTTCATGATCCGTCGCAACTGCTTCTGCGGCATCCCTTCGGTGGCCGGGTATATGG